>NZ_JBEPWZ010000022.1:0-22614 GCF_041642155.1 Fodinibius sp. | reverse complement strand
AAAAGTTGACCCTGGTTTCCCGCGCATTTTACAGTGATCAGCTGGGAGCGTATGAGAAGTATATGCACGATCTTTTCGGTTATGACAAGCTTTTACCCATGAACACCGGCGCCGAAGGTGTGGAAACCGCCATTAAACTCTGCCGCAAGTGGTCTTATGAAAAGAAGAACCTCACACCCGAAAAAGCGACCATCATTGTAGCGAAGGGTAATTTTCACGGGCGGACAACCAGCATTATTTCCTTTTCAAACGATCCGGCTGCCCGCAAAAATTTTGGTCCCTATACCCCGGGCTTCCTGTCTATTCCCTACGACGACCTGGAAACCCTTGAAATGGCGCTTCAGAAGGAAGATGTGGCGGGATTTCTGGTGGAGCCGATCCAGGGAGAAGCGGGGGTCAAGGTGCCATCGGAAGGATATCTCACCGGGGTATCTGCTCTCTGCGAGAAGTATAATGCGCTCTTTATCGCCGACGAAATCCAAACCGGTATTGCCCGCACCGGCGAGATGCTGTGTGTGGACCATGAAGGGGTTCGCCCCGATATTGTGATCCTGGGCAAGGCCCTCTCGGGAGGGGCCTATCCGGTGTCCGCCGTATTAGCTGACGATGAGATCATGGATTGTCTGCGTCCCGGTGAACATGGTTCGACCTATGGAGGCAACCCGCTGGCCTGTGCCGTCACGATGGAAGCACTTGAGGTGGTCCGGGACGAAGACCTGGCTGGTAACGCCGCCCGACTGGGGGAGCTCTTCCGGGAGGAGATGGAAATACTTATCGATCAGACGGATCTCGTGAAGCTCGTCCGCGGCAAAGGACTGTTGAATGCGATTGTCATCAATGATTCCGAAGAGAGTGATACGGCCTGGAATATCTGCCTGAAGCTGAAAGAGAACGGCCTCCTGGCGAAACCGACCCATGGTAATATTATTCGATTCGCACCGCCCCTGGTGATGACGGAAAAGCAGCTGCGGGATTGTATCGCGATCATCAGTCGAACGATCAGGGAATATGAAAGCGTAAAGGTTTAGAGATAATCAGAGCGAATATTCTCCACCGGCCATGAACTTTTTGTGCGAGAGAATGAACTGTTCGCGGAACTGAGGGATAATATGATAACAACATCGGGAAAGTCAAATGAGAGATGCGGGCCTTCCCATTGCTTTTCGGACCCTATAAAATAAAAAAAGCGGCCTCCCGTAATCAGAAAGCCGCTTTTGGATAGTGGCGGGGGCAGGATTCGAACCTGCGACCTTCGGGTTATGAGCCCGACGAGCTACCAGCTGCTCCACCCCGCGATGTGAGTGCCTATAATAAGGCTTGACATGGGTACTTGTCAATAGTAAATTCATTTTTATTTACCACTCTTCTTTTCTTTAATTTAGATATAATATTTACGAATAGACAACCTGCATTAGAGGTTTATGGCTATCACAGAAAACGTTACAGCGGCACAAGTTCATCATATTTTAGACAAGCATATGCTCACCGACGGCTATGACATTGTTCTGGATCTCAAAAAAAGCAAAGGAGGCTACCTTTGCGATGCCAGAAATGGGAATCGCTACCTGGATTTTTTCACGTTTTTTGCCTCGAATCCGCTGGGTATGAATCACCCGCGGTTGGCTAACAGGGAGTTTCAAGACAAAATGGGCCAGATCGCGATTAACAAACCGTCCAATTCGGATATCTATACCGAGGAGCTGGCCGCCTTTGTCAAAAATTTTAGCCGGATAGGTATACCGGATTACCTGCCTTACTCTTTTTTCATCTCGGGCGGCGCCCTGGCTGTAGAAAATGCCCTGAAAGTGGCTTTTGACTGGAAAGTGCAGAAGAACTTTGAAAAAGGGTACCGGCAGGAAAAAGGACACAAGGTACTCCACTTCGAACAGGCATTCCACGGGCGTACGGGCTACACCATGTCGCTGACTAATACAGATCCGACCAAGGTGAAATATTTTCCCAAATTCGACTGGCCCAGGGTTATTTCCCCGGCTGTAATATATCCCGAAACAGAGGACCATCTTCAGCAAACGATTGCCCGGGAAGAGCGTGCTGTAGCACAGGCCAAACGCTATTTTGATATATATAAAGATGAGATTGCCTGTATTATTATTGAACCGATCCAGGGCGAAGGCGGCGACAATCACTTTCGCAAAAAATTTCACGAGTCCCTGCGTGCATTAGCGGATGAGCATGAAGCCCTGCTTATTTACGATGAGGTACAGACGGGCGTGGGACTGACCGGCAAATTCTGGGCCCACGAGCATTACGTCAAGCCCGACATCCTGGCCTTCGGTAAAAAGACGCAGGTGTGCGGCATCCTGGCCGGCAAGCGAGTGGATGAGATAGAAACAAATTGCTTCCATGTCCCCTCGCGCATAAATTCTACGTGGGGCGGAAATTTGGTGGATATGGTTCGCTTCGGACGTATCCTGGAAGTGATTGAAGAAGAAAACCTGATTGAAAACGCCGCCCGAACCGGGGATTATCTCCTGCAAAATATACGGGAACTGGCCGGCCAGTACGAACAGGTGACCAACGCGCGGGGCAAAGGGCTCTTTTGCGCCATCGATTTTAGCGGCACCGACCTGCGGGATGCCGTGATCAAAGAGTGCTTTAATAAGAAATTGATGATACTCTCCTGCGGCACCAAAACCATGCGATTCCGTCCCCCGCTAACCGTCACAAAACAGCACATTGATGAAGCTATTGACATTATCGATGATGCGATACGAACCGTCCTGAAATGATCTGTCCCATTGGTAGACTCTATTTTTTAAGTAAAGCTAATCAACCTATTTTACATTTCAACGGGTCCAGGTTGCAATCTTGAAGCCTGTGAGCGATATTATTTACTATTGCATACATTCAATTCACATTTCCAAAAAAGGTAATTATTTATGGCCCATATTGACTTAAACAACGACAAGCCCGGTATCGTGGGACTTTTCCACTTCAGACCGGATACGGCAAAACCGCTTTGTGAACTGGCAGAAACCCTGCTCCGGGGCCCCTCTCCTCTCTCCAGTGGAGAACGGGAAATGATTGCATCCTATGTTTCATACCGGAATAACTGCCATTTCTGTCATACTTCCCACGGAGCGTCCGCCGCTCATCACTTTGACGGCGATCTGTCGCTGATTGATGATATCAAAAAAGAATTCGAGCAGACCGACCTTTCTCTCAAACTCCGTGCGCTCCTGGATATAGCCAAAAAAGTACAAAAGAGCGGCCGAGAGGTTGGAGAGGATGATATTCAAAATGCCAAAGAAGCCGGGGCGAACGACCGTGAAATTCATGACACGGTGCTTATTGCAGCGGCGTTTTGCATGTATAACAGGTATGTGGACGGATTAGGCACCTGGGCTCCGGAAGAAAATGAAGCCTATGACGAAATGGGAAAGATGATGGCCCATGAAGGCTATATGCGCGACCGCCCCGGACTGGAATAATCCGCGACCCCACTTTATACTTTTTAGAGGACCAAACAGGAATACGATGATCCAAATTATCAACAAAAAAAGTGGATCAACCGAAGGCTGCCCCACACAAGCTGGCTGATGCCGCTCTTTAGTGTAAAAACATTATCTGATTTACTAAGTACTTGTTTTAAACGTAGAATCTTTGAAAAACCAGTCCCGAAGCATCGGGAAATACCAAAGCCTGAGCGACATCAAAACCGCAGTGTATAGCCAGTGTATAACCAGCGTATCTATAGACGATACAGGAGGATGTTGAAATCGCGAAAATGGAGAGATTGGCCACAACAGTGGTTTGGCAAAGGCCTATTTCTACCTGAAACTACAGGCAGTTACACCACCTGGTGCGATTCGCGAAGGAGCCCTGTCACTGCTTCATGGCTCCTTCGATCACCCCTTCATAGAGAGCAGTGATTTCGTCTAAAGAGACTGTCAGCAGACCACTGACCTCCAATGTATCCCGTTCGGATCCCACCGTTCCCAGCCTGTAAAACGGTATATCCTGCTCTGAAAAGTGTTCCTCCAGCGTATCTTCCCGGCCGGCCTTGCAGGTCACCACGACCCCGGACTGGGCTTCGCTGTACAGTATCTCATGCTCCTTATCTCCCAGCTCATCAACCGACACCCTTGCTCCTTTTCCGGCAAATATCGCCATCTCTGCCAGCGTCACGGATAAACCCCCATCAGAGATATCATGCACGGCATTCACTTTTTGCTGTTGAATAGCATCCAGCAGGGCTTCCTGCAGGCGTCCTTCAAAATCAAGATCAATCTCCGGGGCATCCCCGGCCGTCAATCCATGAATGGTATGCAGATATTCACTGCCCCCCAGTCCCCTGCGCTCCGCGCCAATGAAATAGATAAGGTCTCCTTCTTGCTTGAATGCGGGGGTCATGCGATGTTTTTCCAGATCTTCAATAAGTCCCAGCATACCGATGACCGGCGTCGGGAACACCGCCATATCCGGGTTTTCGTTGTAAAAGCTGACATTTCCTCCCGTAACCGGCGTATTAAACCGGCGGCACGCCTCGCTCATACCCGCCAGCGCCTGTTTGAATGTCCAGTAAACTTCCGGCTTATAGGGATTCCCGAAATTGAGGCAGTTGGTAATAGCCATCGGTTTTGCCCCGCTGCATACCACGTTACGCGCCGCTTCCGCAACCGCAATTTGTCCCCCGCGCCGCGGGTTCAGGTACACATACCGGCCATTGCAATCCGTCTTTACGGCCAATGCCTTATCGGTTCCCTTAATGCGTACCACGCCCGAATCAGAGGAACCCGGCCCGTTGACCGTATTCGTGCGAACCATCGTATCATACTGCTCATAGACCCATCGCTTGGAAGTGATATTGGGCGCCTGCAGCAGCGTTTTCAGTACCTCTTCATGATCGGACGGATGATCCAGGCTATCGATATCGAACGACTGGGTCTCTTCCAGGTAGTCCGGCTTCTCTGCCTCGCGAACATACTGGGGAGCGCCGCCACCCAGCACGAGGCTGTCGGCAGGGATATCCGCTTTCACTTCGCCCTCTTTATAATAAGTTACGTTTTCACCATCCGTCACTTCCCCGATAACGACGGCATTCAGATCCCATTTCTCGTATATATCGATAATTTCCTGCTCGCGACCTTTTTCGGCGACCACCAGCATCCGCTCCTGGCTTTCGGAGAGCAGCAATTCATAGGCTGTCATGCCATCTTCGCGGGCGGGTACTTTGTCCAGATCGATCCGCATGCCGCTTTTTCCCTTGGCACTCATTTCCGAGGACGAACAGCTGATGCCAGCCGCCCCCATATCCTGAATGCCAACGATCCCCCCGTTTTTGATCACTTCCAGGGTGGCTTCCAGCAACAGTTTTTCGGCAAAAGGATCGCCCACCTGTACGCTGGGACGATTTTCTTCGCTTTCTTCACTGATCTCTTCCGAAGCGAATGTAGCCCCGTGAATACCGTCCCGCCCCGTCTCCGATCCCACAATAATAACCGGGTTGCCGGCCCCCTCGGCAATGGCAGAGGCTGTGCGGCCGGCTTTTACGATTCCCACGCTCATGGCATTGACCAGCGGATTGCCTTCATAGCTGTCATCGAAATAAATTTCGCCGCCTACCATCGGAACCCCAAACGAATTGCCGTAGTCGGCGATGCCCCGTACCACCCCGTCCAGCAGAAAACGGACCCGGGGACTGTCCAGGTCACCGAATCGAAGGGAGTTGAGACTTGCCACCGGGCGAGCACCCATGGTAAAGATGTCCCGGTGGATACCGCCCACGCCGGTCGCCGCCCCCTCGTAGGGCACAATGGCAGAGGGATGGTTGTGACTTTCCACCTTGAAGACACACCCCAGTCCGTCCCCGATATCCACAAGACCGGCATTTTCTTCGCCCGCTCCCACCAGCAACTGGGGACCTTCACTCGGTAATTTTTTAATTTCGAGGATGGAGTTTTTGTATGAGCAGTGTTCACTCCACATTACCGAATATACCCCAAGCTCTGTAAATGTGGGTGTGCGGCCCAAATATTCCCTGATCATCTCGTACTCGTGTTCATCGAGTCCGTGATCTTTTGCCAGTTCCAGTGTTACTTCGGGTTCTGTTATGGTAGTATTTGCAGACATCAGCTACTTTTTTGGAAAGTTGAGAAGTTACAGGGTGAATAAAATGAATTTGTGCGACAAGAAGTACTGATTGTGTCGTTGATTTCAGTTCACCCAAAGATAGGAATTTGAATGCTAAGATTTAAAAAATGAAAAATTAAAAATGATCTTATACTTTGTGCCATAACGAAAGGCTGAAATTTTATAGATGCATCTATTTTACTCAGATTTTGTATATTGGAGGACATTGAAAACCCAGTCCCGAAGCATCGGGAAACATCAAAACCTGAGCGCATTCAAAACTACGGTATATTAAGCATATGTGAGAGTGTTGAATGCTCAAAATGCAGATATTGGCCGATAAAACGGTTTTGCAAAGCCCTCATTAAGTTGACAACCCTAAAACTAACGACAGGTAAAAATGAATATTAAGACTCTCATCGGAATTGGCGCTGTTGCTCTACTGGTGATTTATGGTATAAATATAAACAATAGCCTGGTAGAGAAGCAGGAATCAGTTAATCAGTCATGGGCTCAGGTCGAGAATCAATATCAGCGGAGAGCCGACCTGGTACCTAACCTGGTGAATACCGTTAAAGGGGCTGCCGATTTCGAACAGGAAACGCTCACCGACGTTATTGAGGCCCGCAGCAATGCCACCTCCATTCAGCTTAATGCCGGGGATCTGGACAATCCCCAGATGATGGAGCAGTTTCAACAGGCACAGCAGCAGCTTTCGGGGGCCCTGTCTCGATTGATGGTCACCGTAGAGCGGTACCCGGAACTGAAAGCCAATAAAAATTTCCAGGACCTTCAGGCCCAGTTGGAGGGAACAGAAAACCGTATTGCAACAGAACGACAGCGTTATAATGAGACTGTACAGTCCTATAATACCGACATTCGAAGGTTTCCAACCAATCTCTTTGCCGGCATGCTGGGCTTTGATGAAAAAGCCTATTTCGAAGCAGATGAAGGGGCTGAAGAGGTCCCCGAAGTTAATTTTGATTAACGACAACCCGTTTCGGGATGAACACTAATCTGATATTTAAATCTTTCCAATATGCCTGCCAGACAGTTTCTTACCGAAAAAGAAGAGCAGCAGATTATCGATGCCATTGCCAGGGCGGAGGAAAAAACCTCCGGTGAAATCCGGATTCATATCGAACACCGCTGCGAGGAAGACCCGCTCGACCGGGCCAGCGAAATTTTCCACGAGCTGGGAATGGACCAGACGCAGTATCAAAACGGGGTGCTCATCTATGTGGCCACAGAAGATCACAAGGTGGCCGTGTTTGCGGGAAAAGGCATTCACAGGCAAGTGGAAGAGGGCTTCTGGAATGACGTGCTGGCGCTCATTATTCAGCACTTTAAGAAGGATGCCTTCGAGCAGGGAATCGAAGAGGCCGTCCATAAAGTAGGCGAAAAGCTTACCGAGCAGTTTCCCTATCACCAGAAGGGCGATGTTAACGAGCTGACAGATGAAATCAGCTATAATCAAAATTAATATATTCTCTTCATTTCTTATGTTGAGAATTATCCTAACACTACTTTAGTTCTTATGAAAAAACATACTTTTTATCTTCTGTTACTTATATTTTGTTTTCAGCTTACCCCCGCAACCGTCTATAGTCAGCAGGACTATGAATCGCAACAGTTTTTCCAGATAAAGACGTATCATTTTGACAGCGTGGAGCAGCAACAGCAAGCAGACCGCTTTTTTGAACAGGCGTACCTGCCGGCCCTGCACCGCCTGGGCATTGAACCGGTAGGCGTTTTTAAACCGCACGACGCCGATACCTCTTCGGCTTTAAAAACGTACCTGCTTATTCCCTTTGAAACCCTGGATGATTTTGCATCCCTTCCCGGCCGGCTCGATGACGACTCGCAGTATCTTGCTGGGGGCAGAGACTATCTTGAGGCTCCTCACGACGAACCGCCCTACCACAAGATAGAGTCCATTTTACTCCAGGCATTTGAATATGCTCCAACGCTTATGGCCGCCGACCTGGATAATCCCAGGACTGAGCGGGTCTATGAATTACGAAGTTACGAGAGTGCAACAGAAGCATTGAACCAAAATAAAGTCGATATGTTCAATGCGGGCGGCGAGGTGGAAATATTTGATCGGTTGGATTTTAACGCAATATTTTACGGGAATGTCATCTCCGGAAATAAAATGCCCAATCTGATGTATATGACTACATTTGAAAATATGGACAGCCGTGACGCCCATTGGGATGCTTTTAGAAATGACGCCCAGTGGGAGGAGCTCTCGGCCGTGGAAAAATATCAGGATAATGTCTCCAACAGCGATATTTACTTTTTACGGGCAGCATCCTATTCCGATCTTTAATTTTCTGACATAATTGTCCCTTTGTTCATGCTTCGCTTAAATCCCTTGTTACTCCCTCTTCTTCTTGTCATCGGTTTGACCCTCCCTTCCGCGGCCCAGGATATTCCTTCGGAGCCGGGGGGACATGTGAACGACTTTGCCGGGATGCTGGGCGGCAGTGAGCGGCAGCAGCTGGAAACCAAGCTGCGAAATTACCGTGATACGACGACGACCGTTATTGCTATTGCAACACTCGAGAGCCTTAACGGCATTTCCATCGAAGAGACCGCAACTACCCTGTTTAACGAATGGAACATGTGGGAAGACGATCGGGACAACGGGGTTCTTATCCTGATCGCGCCTAATGAGCGGAAAATACGCATCGAAGTGGGCTACGGCCTGGAGGGAGCCATACCTGATGTAATGGCCAATCGCATTATCCGGGATATTCTTTCCCCGAGTTTTAAAAAGGGAAACTATTATGCCGGACTGGATCGGGCGACCTCGGCCATGATTCAGCTTGCCAGCGGCGAGTATACCGGTCAGTTGACCGATGAGCGCTCTTCCAGCCAGGAGGATGACACTCTTTCATTTATTATCTTTGTGCTTTTTCTCGTTTTTGTCATCTACTCCTCTTCTCGTCGCGGGGGCGGCGGTAAAGGCAGGGGAAAACGCAGAACGCTGGGACCCGGGGGATTTATCTGGCTCGGCGGGGGCAGCTTCGGAGGCGGTTCCGGCGGAGGCGGCGGTTTTGGCGGATTCAGCGGCGGGGGCGGCTTCGGTTCCGGCGGGGGCGGGGCCAGCGGGGGATGGTAAGGGGAATTAGGAATGAGGAATTATGAATTGGGAATGAGGAATTGGGAAAGTAGCTTCAGATTTCGAAATTTTTTGTCAAAGATCCAATTTTGATATGAGTTACTGGTTATTAGGACGGGCAGGACACGGCCGTTATGTGAGGCTACATATTCCCAAGCCTTACCTTCCTCAACCCTTGAATCTCCACCCTCAATTCACCGCGGGGGCGATAGTGATATTGCGAAATTCCACCGGTCCGTGGTCGCCCTGAATCATAAGAGGTCCCGGCGTTCCCTCGCGGCTGTCGATTGCCCCTCCGGTAATACCGGGAATGGGACGGTCGCAGATCACTTCAGTCCCATTCAGCTCAACCGTAACCATTCGTCCGCTCAGTGTGATATCATAGCTCTGCCACTCACCGGCTTCTTTGGCCGCATTCACGCTGGGATCAATAAAACCGTAGATGCCTCCCAGCAGATGACTATCGGGCTCCATGCCGTAACTGTCAATAATCTGTACCTCATAACGTCCTCTCAGGTAAATTCCGCTGTTGCTTCCTTCCGGATAACGGAACTCCACGTGAAGTTTAAAATCTTCAAACGCGTCTTTGGTAATCAGGTTGCCTCCTGATTTTTTATTGACCATGACGCCATCTTTCATCTCGAACTGGCTGTTTTCCGGGATCTCCCACTTCGACAGCTCGTTATCCAACAGATGTACAGGCTCTCCCCATTCCGGCTCGCTTTCGCCTTCCAAAGAGGGGGCGCGCACGCCGGTCCATTCCAGCGTATTGCCTTCCGGGCCCGTAGTCCGTCCCCTGAGCTGTTCACCCTCAAACGTGAATTCAACATGAAGATCCGCTCCCTTGCTCCACTGCGGCGGAATGCTAAACTCGTAGGTTTCCTCTTCCCCGGAGTAGGTAATTTCCGAGATGGGACGGGCACTTCCGGAGGGACCCACGTACCGGCCGACCAGGGCACTGACGCCCGAGGTTTTGATCTCAAGCCACGCGGGTTGTTCGCCGCCGGGTGCCGCAATGGTAATATCCCACCGACCCGCGGCCTCACTCCCCGGAATCTGAGCCTGCAGAGCCGTTACTCCGGCTGTTACAATTAACATAAACGACATAAAACCCAGCTTTTTAAATGATAACATGATAACAGCTACCTCCGCATTACTTGATCTCTGTAATATTGATATTTCGAAATTCAACCCGCGAGTTATGGTTTTGCAGGCCGATATATCCCGACCGGCGTTTCAGACCGGGATGCTCCTCCACCCGATCCATATAATTAACCAGGTCTGTATTAATAACCGTCTCCCCATTCAGCCGCACCTTCACTTGAGAGCCATCCGCTGTAATCTCCATCTTTTGCCACTCCCCGGCTTTTTTACTTGCTTCTCCGGAGGGGGCCTTGACATCATAGATACTGCCGGTATACTGCCACGGCTGCAGGTCCGCATACTCTTCGGCCTGATCGTCCAGCAGCTGTATCTCCATTCCTTCATAAGCGGGATTACCTTCACGGGGCGCACGCAAAAACACTCCGCTGTTGCCCCCTTCCGGCAGGCGATACTCAAATTCCAGCTTAAAATTATCGTACGTATCGGTCGTTGACAGCCAACCGCCGCCGCCTTCGGTATAGAGCAGTCCGTCATCGGCGTGCCATTGTCCGGTGGCGTCACTCACCCGCTCCCAGCCGGAAAGGTCTTCGCCGTTAAAAAGAGATTCTTTGCGGGGTATCTCGCGGATAAAAATATTTTTGAAATAGAGGGGCGTGTTGTGCGCCTGCAAATCAATAGCCCCTTCGGAATAGACGGGCTGATCCCGGTCCCAGAAATTTTCCAAAACCACATTATCCACAACCAGTTCGCTATTCAGGTGAACCGTCACTTTCTCACCCTTCATTTGAATGCGCATGTTATTCCACTCACCAATGGCGTTGTCGGCCGGAACCAATGGTTCGCTGGGATGTTCCTTGTTGTTGTACAACCCGCCGGACCCCTCGGGCCATTCGGTAATATCCCAAATCTGAACCTGGGGCGTTTCACGCAGATAGACGCCGCTGTCGCCACCCGGCTCAATTTTCCAGTCGACAGTCATCTCAAAATCCCTGTAGCTTTTTTCCGTCGCCACACTGTGGCCTTCTCCGTCGAAAAAGAGCACGCCATCCCGCACTGACCAGTGTTGTCGCATCTCGGCATTTGCCTCTTGCTGCTTCTGAGCCAGTTCTTCTTCGGTCATTTCCACCCGGGTTTTGGGATTGCCAACCACTCCTTTCCAGCCTTCCAGGTTTTCGCCGTTGAAGAGAGCTTTAAAGTCTTCCGGCGGTTCGTTCATCCCGTCTCCGTTCCCGGAATCCGAGCTGTAGTCCGGGTAATAGACATCGAGATCCTGTATTCTGATATTCCGGAAGGCTACCTCGTCGCCGTGACCCAGAAAACCGATATGACCGCTTTCATTAAGCAGGCCCGGGTGATCTCGCCCATCCCTGGTGTTGGAAGTATCGATATCGGCAATATCCACATCGGTAATGGTTTGTCCGTTTACCCTGACCGTAATTCGGGAGCCGTCGGCAATCACTTCCTGGGTATTCCACTCTCCGACCGGTTTCAGGTGACCCCGTTGGGCGGCAGCCACCCCGTAGATCGACCCGTGGAACTGGTAGGGCTCCAGCTCCTTATATTTCTCTGCCGTGTTGTCAAGGATCTGAAGCTCCATGGCCTCATACGCCGGGTGGCTGTCCAGCGGCGCACGTATGGCCAGCCCGTTATTGGCTCCGGGGGTCAGTTTAAAGTCAAATTTCAGGATAAAGTTGCTGTATTCATCCTCGGTAAACAGATTGCCTGAAGCTCCATCTTTACTAAGGATCTGTCCACTGCTGACGGTATACGAATCTTTATCACCAACCCAGCCCGTCAGATCTTCTCCATTAAATAAAGTGGTAAAATTGTCCGTTTCATTTCCGCCGGACTCCAGATCCTGTATATACTGCTCAATTTGCTCTTTATGTTCTACACCCGCCGTCGCTTCTATGAGCGAAAGTTCCTGCCCGGTCTCTTCATCCGAGGCCGAAAGTATGTGTGCAGCCGACCGGAGTGAACGTTGCCGAACCGCCTCATTCTCATCATCGAAATGGGCGGCGACCGCTTTCAGCGCTTCCGGGGACTCCAGCGACGCGAGTCCACTCAACACCCTCAGCTTTTCTTCGTCGGAGGAGGTCTCAGCTAATATTTCATTCATAAATTGGACTTTGTCCGCTGCACTGTATTTCGACTGCTGTACCAGACGGATATAACCTTCCAGGATTGTACTCCGCTCGGAGTCCGGTGCGTTCTGATAGGCCTCTGCCAACGGGGAAAGGGCTGAAGCCTCCGGCCAATCGGAGAGTGCCGACAAGGCCGCCTGTTGTATGGAATCATTGGTGCTTTCGGACGCTGAAACCACTGCTTCAAGGGCCTCGTCCCCCCCTATTTCGGGAAGAAGTTCCAGCAGATAAGGCTTTTGGGGGGGCGGTGCTTCCTCCAGGACCTGCAAGACCGCCTGGGCACGATCTTCAGAGGCCGGTATTTCCTGAGAAAACGCTATTATAGCTTCCTGTACCGCTGTGCGCTCATTTTCATTTTGAGCTTCCGACAGCAGGCCAGCCAATTGAGGCAGGTCGTCCGCCCCGGCCAAATCCCCGATTGACTGAAATACGGCCATCCGTACCGGTGCGTCCGAGTCGTCGAGTTGATCCAGCACCGTATCGAGATGCTGGTCAGCCCGCCGTTCTGCCAATATTTCGATAAGAGCTACCCTGGCGGGTCCCGATGACGAGGGCAACAGATCTGCAGCTTCTGAAACGAGGGACTCCGAGGGAAGGCGCAGCAGGGCATTTTTCAGGGCGGTTATTTCTTCAGGCTGCCGGGCTTCGGTTAATGCCTCCCACAAAACCGGCAGGGCTTCTTCTCCCCCGGCTGTTGCCGCAGCCCGGGCAGCGGCTATCCGTACCGAAAGCTCATCGCTTTCCAGGAAAGGACGCAGTGTCGAAACGGAAGCCCGTCCACTCCGCCCCAGCATGGCAATAATATCTGCCTGCACAGCGGGGGACAGCTCATCCATCGCCGAAGCTGTGGTCCAAGGCTCCGGGACTTGCCAGTCAGCATGTTGCTCAAACAGGTTAAGAGCCGTTGACCGCAACCGCGCATCTGAACTTTGGGCGGCTTCAACCAGGTCATCAAGCGCTTCATCGTTCGCATGACCGACCAGTATCGACAAGGCCGAGCTGCGTGTCTCCGATGAAAAATCACCGCTCAGAATATCACGGCTGATGGCGGCGCTCTGGTTCGTATTCCCTTCTTCTGCCAGCCGCCCCGCATAAAGCAGGTAATATCTTCGGGCCTCTGTATGCCGGGGTTCTTTGCTCCCGTCCAGCGCCGAAGCCAGCGCCTCCCCGGCGTCCGGGTCCCCACTCCGGGCTAGTGCGTACAGGACTACCTTCCGGGTCTCCGGGTCATCGGAATCGGCCAGGGTAAGCAGATGCTGCGCGAGGTCCGGCGCCTCCATGTCCCCCAGTGCTTTGATCACGGCAATACGCTTCTCTCCCTCCGTAGCGGCTACTCCCTCCGCCAATACCTGGCGGGCACGACTCGTATTGATCGCCCGGAGCGCATGCACGGCCGATTCGTTCAGGCGGTCATCGCCGATAAATGATTGCAAGGCCGGGATGGATTCGTTACTTCCAATCAGTTCCAGCTGTTCCATCAAAAAAACCTTCACCCGGGGATGACGATGGGACTGCAATCCATCAATGAGCACCTTCTCAACCATGGCGCGTTCAGAATCCGCGCCGGCCCGCGAAACATATTTCGAGACTCCATTGACAGCAAAACGGGCCTGTGTATCGTCGCCGCTGCCCGGGGCTGCCAGCATTTCCGTCAGTGCCTGTATCCCCGAAGGTCCCGCTGCCACCAATTCACTGAAAATCCACTCATTTTCAGCCTGATTACCGGCCGGGAGATCAGTAATGCGGTTTGTTACGTTCTCTATAGAAGGTGCAGATTCATAGGCTTGCTGTTGCTGAGGCATCTCCCTGGTGGAAGTACAAGAAACAATGGCCAAAGCAAAAGCGATCAAGGTAAAGTGTCTAAAACGCATAAAACTACTCATTAAGTTGTTATCAAATGGAAAACAGGAGCCGGTAACTTCTATCTTCCATTAAGAAATTAAGTATCATTTGAAACTTCATAATGCCATACCGTACCCCGGTGAGCGGAATACGGACTCAAGCTATATATGCCAGTGGCCGCGCATTGGCTGGTTAATCAAACGATTGGCGGCCTCGTCGCCGACGAACCGCTGGGACTCGGGATCAAATTCCAGTTTTCTTCCCAGTCGCAGGACAGCTTTTCCCATATTTACCAGCGTACAGGAACGGTGACCGTTCGCTTCATTCAAAGCAAAAGTCTGCCTGTTTCTGACCGCCTCACTGAAGTCCGTCACCTGTGGGTCCGGATCTGGCAGGCTATCCGCCAGTCTACGGATATTGGGGATATCGGATTGAAATCCCCGGTACAGCTTGCCCTCCGGTCCTTCGATAAAGGCGGCATCGGTATCCTTGTTCTCCCCATCCAGAATAATTTGGCAGCCGTCCTCATACTTCATCTCAATCCTTCGCCAGGAACTGACGGCATCCGGATGCTGTTGCGGGGCGTCGGCCTCTACGCTGATGGGACTGGTATGATCCTTGTCCAAGATATACTGGACCGGGTCAAGGTAGTGCTGACCCATATCCCCCAGTCCCCCGCCGTCATAATCCCAGTAGCCCCGGAAAGTCACATGCGTGCGGTGTTCGTTATACGGCTTTTCCGGGGCCGGACCCAGCCACATGTCATAATCCAGTGACTCGGGAATCCACTGCGGCTCCAGGTTCGTCAGCCCGCTCCAGTTAAACTTCCAGTTGAAGCCGGTCGTCTCGCTGATCGTCACCTTGAGCGGCCATCCGAAGACATCGTTTTCAACCAGCTTCTTAATCGGCTTGACCGGCGTTCCCATGCCGTAAAAAACATCTTCAAACCGGAACCAGGTATTCAGCCGAAAGATACTGCCATTCCGCTGTACCGCTTCGACCACCTTTTCGCCTTCACCGATCGTTCTCGTCATCGGCTTTTCACACCAGATATCCTTGCCCGCTTCTGCCGCATCCGCCGCCATAATACCGTGCCAGTGCGGCGGCGTGGCGATATGGACGATATCAATATCATCCTGCTGCAAGACCTCCCGGTAATCGGAATAGCCCCTGACCTCTGAATCCGACCGGTTCAACGCCTCCTGCAGGTGATTATCATCCACGTCACAGACCGCTACAAGCCGGGCGCCCGGATAATTCAGATGTCCCCTGCCCATCATGCCTACCCCGATAACCGCTTTGGTAAGCTGATCACTCGGTGCCGTATAGCCCCTGCCGCCCAGCACATGCCGCGGTACGATGGTAAGAGCGCCAAGTGTTCCAAGCGTACCTTTTATAAACTTTTTTCTATTCATACCTTTTTCTCCCATGGTTGCCATCCATTTGACGAAGCCTTTGCAAAACCGTTTTTCTGGTCAATATCTGCATTTTCACACCTTCAAAATTCTCACGTATGTCTTATGCGGGGTGGTTTTGAATGCGATCAGACTTTGATATTTCCCGATGCTTCGGGACTGGGTTTTCAAAGGCTTCTTGTTTAAATTAAAAATTATATAACATAATAAGTCTCAGGGGTACCCAACAAGACTTCATAACAAAAGCACTATATAATATTTTTGTTTCGATAATGAAACATAAAAATTACTTTTTCTCCAATTACTTTTGCCCGTTTCTACTTGCAGATACTCCAAAAAAATCAGTGATCCAGGTACTCCTGTTTTACGTTCCATTTTTGAAGCGACGCACAAACGGAACCTGAAAACGCCGCCGGATGAATAAATGGTGCCGCCGTTTTTACACCTGTCAGCTTTGCTGATTTGCCTGCCCTACGCCGGAAGGGGATACTATGTTCGTCGTTTTTTACATCAGCTCCGCTGCTCCCTCACTCCTATTGGGATGGCGCCTCAAAAGGGGTGGAAATTATTCTCTCAGGTTTTTAGGTCCATGTAAACGCTTCGCGGAGCAGGTTCAGGCTTTTGGGGACTGCCTCCGCCGGGTCTGCCTGTCCTTCAAACTCGAGAGAGATATATCCCTGGTAATCGACCGCCCTGAATATTTCAGCCACCCGTTCATAATTGATATCCAGCGAATACCACTTTCCACCGCCGAAATAGGTTTTGGCCTGCACAAGAGACGTTTTGGGTGCCATCATCTCCAGTTGTTCGTATTGTCGTTCTAAAAAATTACCTGTATCTGACGTTACTCTCAGCCAGGGTGAATCGATGGCATTCACAATTTTCAAAACCCCTTCAGCGGTGCGTCCCAGTCCCCAATGATTTTCCAGTCCCAAAACAACCCCGCACTCCTCAGCTTTAGGAATGCATTGGGAGATGGCGTCAATGACCCAGGCAAAACCTTCTTCCCGCGTATACCCTTCGAGCACGGGTTCGATGCCTTTATTTTCCATTAATTCGTCGAACGAATCGATCGTGCCCCATCGGCCCGTATTAATTCTCATCGTAGGGATCCCCAGACGATAAGCAATGTCGATCTGTTCGATGGTTTTCTCTATTTCCTCTTTCCGTTCGTCTTCCGAAGGGGTGAGGAAATCCTGGTGGGTCGAAAATCCCATTAAATCCAGACCCGCGTGAAAGGCTTTGCTTTTTAAACGTTGCAAATGACTGTTTTCATACGACTGCATCTGCATCCACAGGATCTCCAGTCCGTCAAACCCCATTTCTGCGGCCTGTTCAATACAATACTCGATAGAGGTCTCCTCTTTTGGCCCGTTAAACTGCCAAAAAGAATAGGAAGATACCCCGATTTTATTTCTGAGTACCTCCTTTCTCCGCTCGCCATCTCCCCTGTTGACATTAAAAAAAGGAGCAGCTATTCCACCAGCTGCTCCCAGGATTGCTTTTTCCAGAAATTCCTTTCGGTTCGTTTTCATAGCTATAAGTTTTTAGAGATTGTCCCTTATCATGCAATGCCAAAACGTTCTGCCGTTCAGAATATAAGCTGACCTCACCTGTCCTGAATATTTCAGGTAACAACAACCGATTTCGGGTCCCCATTTCCGGCGGGACCCGAATAGGTATTTATAACTTATCTGTTAACCGTGTCAACGGCAATTATTAAAATTAGTATCCCGGGTTATTGTCCGAGATGGAGTCATTGGAATTAATTTCAGACTGCGGTATGGGCCACAGATGGTGATGATCGCTGAAATTTCTCGAATACCCGACGTCCTGCAAATAAACCTCTCCATCCGAATTTTCAAAATGAGCGCCCCGTACGGGTCCGGCTACCTCTTCACCGATTCCCCATCGCATGACGTCAAAAAGTCGCAAGCCCTCCAATGCAAATTCCCGGGCGCGCTCATCCATCAGGTACTCCATCAGGCTTTCTGCATCCGGGTGGGTTGCTTCGCTGATGGGATCCAGTTCAACCGTGGGACGTTCGCGCACCTCATTAATGGCATCGTACACCGACTGGTCAATCTCACCAAGCTGAACTTTTGCTTCGGCATACATCAGCAGAACATCGGCATACCGGATGTGAATCATATTAATGGATCCGGTCGAAGGGCTGTCTATGTCATCTTCATAGTCAATATACTTCTTCATATTGTATCCGAGTTCGGTAGCCCTCTCCGTCACATTTACCCGGTCCGGTGTGGGACTGTCGGGACTGGAGTCGTAAGTGCTGTTACCGATAGGCTGGCCGGTATAGTAGACCGAGTAGTCCCAGCGCGGATCCATATTTTCATACGCCTCTTCACGACTGTTAAATTCGCTGATATCATATTCCCCCTCATCAAGCCGATACTTCTGGTAGAGACCATGAGCAGGTTCAACACCCGATCCGCCTCCAATGGATGCGGCGGACACCCCGAAGGCGTCGTAACTGTCCCCCGTCGAAGTATACTGCCTGTCAAAAATCACTTCCGAAGAGTTCTGGCCTTCATAGTGAAACAGCTCTTCGTAGTTGGGATAGAGTTCATAAACACCGCTTTCGATGACCGATTGCGCCGCATCACGGGCGATCTCCCACCGTTCGTTGCGTAGCGCAGCTCTCGCCTTCAGCGACTGGGCAGCGCCATGTGTTGCCCGGCCGACATCCCCGCTGCCGTAACTCACGGGGAGGGCCTCCGTATTGATGATACTATCCAGCTCTTCCAAGATGAAATCGACAATCTCATCACGATCGGTCCGGGCCACGTGATCATTGATATCAATAGGCTCCCGAATGAGAGGAACATCTCCCCATAAGCTGGTGAGCTGGGTATAGTAATAGGCCCGGAGAAACCGCGCTTCCGCTTCCACCCTGTCCAGCAGATCCGTATTACCAAACTCGACCTCCCCGATGTTGGTAATTACGTCATTGGCTTTAAAAATACCCCTGTAATACCTGTTCCAATAGCTTTCCACCGTACCGTTTGACGGGACAAGGGGGTAAGCTGGGAATAGGCTATATCGGTCCGGTTATCCAAACCAAAGATACGACCGTCCATCTCCGCATAAACAGCGTTGACGGCAATCTCCGCGTCACCGGCCCGCTGCCAGTAAGAACCTTCTGTTACCGTATCCGCCGGAGAGACATTCAGACCATCACATCCGGAAAGAATAACAGCAATTATCATTACATTTAAAATTATACTCTTTTTCATAACAACTCCCATTTACATTTAACTATTAAAATGCAGTATTAAAAAATTAAAACGCGACATTGACACCCAGAGAAACCGTTTTTGTATGAGGATAAAACTGATTTCGTCCCCTCGGAACTTCCGGATCCATAAGCTCGGTAGGCGTTATGGTAATCAGGTTCGTCCCCGAGACATAAACCCGGAATCGCTGAATAAATTGCTGGGGGATGGAATAGCCGAGCTGAATATTTTTCAGCCTCGCATATTTCGTATCCTCAAGCCAGAATTCAGATGCACGCCTGTTCCAGTTTTGCGATCCCGTCATTACCCTGGGCCAGGAACCATTGGGATTTTTTTCAGGATGGTATCGTTCCTCGACATACTTTTGGGCAATGTAGTTTTGGTTGTTCGGGCCTTCGATGATTGCACCGTCCAGCATGTGATACTGTTGCAGGACCCCCTGCCAGAACATCTTGAAATCGAACCCGCGATACGAGGCGTCAAAGTTCACACCGAACTCATACCTGGGATCTTCATTGGCTATGATAATATGATCCCCTTCAGGATATAATGCGGTACTGAGTGCCCCGTCTCCATCCAGGTCTTCATAAATAACATCACCAATAGTCACTTCCGGGCTATAGGTGGCCGGATGATTGTCAAGATCCTCCTGGGTGCGATAAATCCCCGGGGAAGCATATCCACGCAATGAATTAATGGACTCTCCTTCGGTCCAAACAGTAAACCCATCAGGGTAGAAAGGACCCTGATCATTGAGATCCTCGATCGTATTAACGACATCTGAGAAATTGACGCCGACGGAATACACAAACTCTCCGGAGCCGGCCGCGCTGTTATAGTTAACAGCCAGTTCCCACCCGTTATTGGAAACATCCGCCGCGTTCTGATAGGGAGCACTTTTACCCACCGTGGCAGGTATGGGCAACTGAAGCAGAATATCGCTGGTATAGTTCCAGAAATACTCGCCGATCACCTCTATCCTGTCATCCATCAACCCCAGGTCCAGGCCGATATTCGTCATTGTCGTGGTTTCCCAGGCGATATCCGTGTTGCCGGCCGAAGTGACGGCAGCAGCCGGCACAACATCGTCGTCGAACTGGTAGGAAAGCCCCAGGTTATACGTATTCAGGTAGGAATAAAGCCCGGTCCTCTCGTTAGAACCCTGCCGCTCGTTACCCAGCTGTCCCCACGAAGCGCGAATTCTCAGGTTGCTAAGCCAATCAACATCCTGCATAAACTCTTCGCTGGAGATTCTCCAGCCACCCGAAAACGAAGGAAAAAAGCCCCACCGGTTACCTTCCGCAAACCGGGAAGACCCGTCATACCGAACGTTGGCCTGGAACGAATACCGGTCTTCATACGAATAGTTTACACGTCCAAAGAAAGATCGTATTCTCCACTCGTCGTTAAAACAGCCATTGGTAAATTCGCCCGGATCATTAAATTGTCCACAAGTCAGTTCCGTACCGGAATCACCTGCATTCAGGGATCTGAGGTCATCATTGAAAAAATCGGAACGTGCTGCAGATGCCTGTGTCGCATGGGTATAGATTTCTTCGTATCCGACCATGCCACTAAGGCTGTGCTCTCCGAAATTATCGGAGTATCGCAGCAATGCCCTTTGGCTGAGTTCATTGCGGTTATACCGACCCTCATTAAGGGTGTTTGTGGAAAACCAGCTGCTTGCAGCGACCGTCTCACCGGTGAGAGGATGAATCATGTTACTTTTGTCATCCCGGAAAATATTTTCCTCGGTACTGGTCCGGTTCAGTGTAAAATCTCCTTCCAGGGAGAACACATCATTTATTTCGTATTCAACTCCGGCAGTGGCAACGATGTCGTTGCTCGCCCGGCTTGTCTCTCCGGAATTTCCCATAACAAACGGATTCCATGTGCCTCCGATCAGATCACCGGTTGCCTCTCGACCGTCCGGATAACTCATAATCATATCGCGATTCATATGCAAAAGGGCCTGCATGATCCGCTGGGGCCTGAATCCCGGACCACTGACATCCCGGTTCCTGTAAAGCATATTGGCTTTAACCGTTAAATCATCGGTCACAAACAGGTCGCTGTTTATCCGTAGCGACGTTTTCTTGCTGTTAAAATTTCGCATGATCCCATCCGTATCGTCGTGACTGACAGCAGCATACAATCTTCCGGTCTCGCCACCCGTGGATACAGAAATAGCATTGCTATGCTCCAGCGAATAATCCCGGAATACGCCTCCTTCAAAATCCGCAAAGGGATACTCCAGCGGATTGGTTCCCGCTATAACATTCTCCTGATATTCCTCGGTAAAAATCGGATCGGCTCCTGTTGCTATATCCGCTTCATTCCTAAGCATCATCCAGTCCTCTTTCGAGGCTCCGGGCGGGAAAAAAAGCAGGTCCTGAACACCCACATGAGCATTATAATTAACGGCTACTCCCGATTCAGCACCTCGTTTAGTAGTAACCAATATTACACCATTTGCCGCCCGTGACCCGTAAACCGCTGCGGATGCAGCATCTTTCAGCACACTGATCGACTCAATATTTGAAGATTCCACCGTAGACAGCGACTGTTCCACCCCATCTACGAGCACCAGCGGATTAGGGTTATTCAGCGTACCGGTCCCCCGAATCCGTGCCACGGCGTTCTCTTCACCGGGCTGTCCGCCCTCGTACTGAATGCTTAGGCCGGGACTTAATCCCTGCATTCCAAGTTCGGTATTGGTCATCGGACGTTCCTCGAAATCCTGGGCTGAAACCGAACTGACAGCCCCGGTCACGTCTTCTCTTCGCTGTGTGCCGAAACCAACGACCACCATTTCTTCGCCCATAATCGCTTGTCCGGCCAATGCTATATCTATTTCAGTTCGTCCGCTGATAGGCACTTCCTGGGTTTGATAACCGATAAATGAAACGACGAGGGTATCCTGCAGAGACGGGACTGAAAGCTCAAACGAACCGTCAGCTCCTGTTGAGGTCCCGGTGGTCGTTCCTTTCACCAGGATATTGACTCCCGGCAGGGTCTCATTATTCTCGGCATCCACGACAGTCCCCGTCACCGTTTCCTGTGCATTTTGTCCCTTCACCGGCAGCGCCAGCAGGCCAAATAACATACCTGCCAAAGCAACCCTGGTCATCCATTCATATGGATATCTGTATGTATGTGTATCCTTTTTTTTCATCATTAAACTTGTTAGAGATTTAGATTAACAGCTATGATCGACTCATTACCATCAAAACACTTCCTTCCCGCTTGTCTGGTACCCGAGAGGATCTCCTTCCCGGGGAGATGATACTTAAGTGAACTGTGTATGTCAAATGGTTCAGCTTGCTAAAAAACCGTACCACCCCGATTACCCTGACTTAACTAAACCGTTAAAGATCAGCTAACTCCGAAGTAAAGATCAGTACGACGATGCTTTTTAAAGATCCCTTTTGAACGCGGAAAATGATGTTCTATCCCTTATTACTATGCAGATGACTTTTTGGTCCGTGTTTTTTTAAAAAGTGATAGATTTTTTTCAATCCCTTGCATTCGTAAGCCTAA
Organism: Fodinibius sp.; assembly: GCF_041642155.1. Taxonomy (NCBI): domain Bacteria; kingdom Pseudomonadati; phylum Balneolota; class Balneolia; order Balneolales; family Balneolaceae; genus Fodinibius; species Fodinibius sp. Next base: position 95 of record NZ_JBEPWZ010000022.1, on the reverse strand, counting down.
AGCAGGGTTTGGGTTTCAGACCGGATTAGGCCCGACAGAGGTGGGGCGCCTTGATTTCAACTTGTTGAGGTGTTATCGGGGGTTAGCGTTAGCAA
>NZ_JBEPWZ010000021.1:0-23827 GCF_041642155.1 Fodinibius sp. | reverse complement strand
GCTCATTATACCGGTAGCAGTCGAGGACAAACGCCCTGTTTTCCCATTCATCGCCGATCAGATAGCCCGGGACCGCCATTTCGGGGAAAATAACGATATCCTGCCTGTTGGCTTTTGCCTGCTCAATCAGGTTGAGCATTTTTGCGGCGTTGGCATCCGGGTGGCCCGGAGAAACTTCCATCTGGCAGGCTGCGATTTTTACATCCATGTCGGGGTGTTCGTCGTTTGTATGTAATGTCTTGATCATTAAAAAATTGAAAGCGAGCCGGTCCCAGTGCTCCGGGGAACCAGCGGTGTCCGACTTCCACCGGTCTCGTTGAATCCATAACGCCTGCCGGTTGTTGCAGGACCGACCGGCCAACGGCGTTAAAGTAGAGAAATAACATGATTCATGCAGCCGCTTCGCCGGGGGATGTTACCCCCGATCCCGGTGATACCGGAGCATTTGCTCCAGCGTGATTTTTTGCTCGTAGTAAGCACGTCCCACCACCACGCCGTAAAGCTGCTCTTCGCTGAGGGTCTTCAGGTCCGTGAGGCCGGAAACGCCGCCGGAAGCGATAAATTGAAGCCCGGGATATTGCTGCTGCAGTGATTGGTAAAGCTCCGTATTGGCCCCCTCCAGGGTGCCGTCCCGTGAAATGTCGGTACACAGCACGGTGGAAAGTCCCCGCTCAATCATCGGCCGGAGAAAGTCGTCCAGTGACTGATCGAGGGTTTTAAGCCAGCCGCCATAGGCTACTTTTCCCTCTTTGAGATCCATGCCCAGGATGGCCCGCTCTCCGTAGGTGTCCAGCACTTTCAGCCAGTCTTCGCGGTTTTTGACCGCCATAGAGCTGCAGATGATATTCGAGACGCCGTGGTCAAAGAGCATAGCGGCATCATCGTAGCTGCGAATGCCGCCTCCCGTCTGGACCGAGAGTCCCAGTTCGTTTATAATTTCATTGATATGGGCGAGGTTGACGAACGTTCCTTCCCGGGCCCCGTTCAGGTCAACGATATGAATATGATTGAAGCCGGCGTCCTTGAATTTACGGGCTTCCTGAAGCGGGTCTTCGTTATAGATGGTAACTTGTTCGTAATTTCCTTTTTGCAGGCGGACCACCTGTCCGTCGAGCAGATCAACAGCGGGGATGACAATCATTATAGTATTCGTAATGTTGGCATTTACAGAAGGCTTTGCAAAACCGTACTTGTGGCCAATAGCTGCATTTTCAGGCATTCAACATCCTCACAGATGCTTTCTATGCTGTGGTTTTGAATGCGATCAGGCTTTGATACTTCCCGATGCTTCGGGACTGGTTTTTCAAAACGTTCTTAGATTTATTGCAAGGCAGGAAAGTAAGTTTAAGATTGGTTAATTTCTATTTTAAAAGAATTTTTTGCCTGAAACCGGAATTAAAAAGCATAGCCCACATTAATTCGCAGGGCATAGGGTCCGTCGAATGCCGGAGTCATGAGCGTCAGTTCAACGGGACCGATGATGGTTTGGGTGCCGCCGGAGAGCCCGAAGCCCGATTTAAATGCCGAGGGATCAAGCTCCCATCCCGTATCGTTGTTTAGGTTGGCCGCGTTCCACTTCAGCTGGAGGAATGTCTTTTTGGGAATCCGTAGCTGGGCGCCCACCTGGAGCGCCCCGATATTTTCTCCCGATAACTGTTGAACCTCATATCCTAAAACAGGAAATTGCCGTTCCCGGAAGATAGAGACAGGCACCGCCCCGCCCCCGAAAAAACGATAATGCAGCGGCAGGGTGGACGAGTAGGTAATTGTGCGTCCCGCCGTTAACCGGGAAAGCAAAGAAAACCGGTCTGACAGGGGAAAGCGCGCCTGCCAGTCCGCCGCAAACTGCCAGAACGTCCGGCTGCTGCCCCAGCGGCCATCCGAAAGGTGGGACTTAACAAGCAGTTTGTGTCCCCGCGAAGGAAAGTAGGCGTGGTTAAAAGAATCACCGTATATCTCCATCTGAGCGGTAATAAGGCCATTTATATTATCCAGGAAAATCGTTTCTCCAATGGCTTCGTTTAAATTATAGACCTCGAAATGGGGTCCCACTCCAAGAAATAGCTGGGGCTTGATTTCCACTCGCAGCTGGGGAGAAAAGGAGAGCTGTTCCACGTCTACCGAGGAGACACGCTGCTCGTTGCTGAAAATATCGAGGGACAGGCGTGTGGCGCCCCCCATCAGCGTCAGGTCTGTTTTGGGATAAAACGAAAGCGGCAAAAAATAGGTGCCCTGCAGTTGCAGCTGCTCCCCCAGCCTCAGGTCCGCAAGCAGCGCATCCCCGTGCGTTATGATCTGATTGAAGGTCCCGCTGAAAAGCAGGGAAGCTTTGTAGTGGCTGTCATATCGCGCGCCAAAACCGACCGACTGCTGGTTTTCAGTAGTGATATCAATATTCAGGAGATACCCGCTCCGGTCGGGGAGTTCCTGCAGACGGTAGCTGATAAGATCGGTGAAAGAACCGGAATTATATATACGGTTTAGTTTATGTTCCAGCTCTGCAAGGGAATGCCGGGTGGGCGTTTCAATCCGCAGCGAATTTTTTAGCCGGTCCCGCAAATAGGCATTGGAGCCCCTTACGTTTACCTGCTTGATCAACAGCGTGTCGGATTGCTCCACAAAAGGGGGTAGTATGATCTTGTGCGGAGAGGTGTTGACCGAGTCAGCCAATGTCCTGAGGCGGGGCAGCATCCGGCGGGCAGCCTGTTCGCCTATTTTAATCAGCCGGGCAGCCTCATCAAAGTCAAAGGTGGTATAGCCGTCGATCTCCGGCTGGATATGGATGTCGGTGAGCTCAAGCTGTCGGCTGTTGGAGGTTTCGATGGTGAAGACCACGGCCTGCCACAGGATATCGACGAACGAGTGGAGACTGTCCGGGGGTGAGAGGGGACTGCTTACGTCAGATGAAATGACAAAGTCGGCCCCGAGTTCCCGGGCATCCGAGGCGGGAATATTACGCACCAACCCTCCGTCAATATAGCTGGAGGAGTCGATTTTTACCGGTTCAAATATACTCGGAATGGCAGTGCTGGCCCGGATGGCATCCGGCAGATACCCCCGGTCCATGCGTACGGCTTCGCCCGTGGCAAGGTTGGTGGCGACGGAGGCAAAAGGGATCGGCAGGTTTCTGAAATCAGTGACTCCGTGATAAGGTTCGGTCAGCCGGTAGAGCAGCATAGCAATCTTTTGGCCTTTTATAAGTCCACGGGGCAATCTCACCGAACCATCCCTGAACGGGAAAGTAAGCAGGTTTTGGGACTGATTTGTTTTCTGGTAGATGGATTGATACTGCCGGGGCGCCCGGTTGCTGAAAAACTCCTCCCAATTGTTTGAAAGGGCAATTTCCTCGAGCATGGCAGGGGTGTATCCTATTGCATACAGTCCCCCCATAACACTGCCCATGCTGGAACCCGTAACGACATCGGGCCGGATGCCTGCTTCCTCCAGTACCTTGAGGACGCCGATGTGTGCAAATCCCTTGGCGCCGCCGCCGCTCAGTGCCAGTCCGATTCGCGGCGGATTTCTATCTGCATATTCATCCACGTCTCCCTCCCATTCGGTACCCCACGCCTTTTGTCCCTGCGCAGGCGAAACGCACCCCATGAGCAGGAATCCTGTTAGCAAAATAATGTTACGCATGATAGGGTAAGGTGTCATAGCATAATCTAAAAAACAGGGAACTTAAGGATAAATAGTTTTTAAATTAAACCCTGATATGAAAACAAGGAAAACAGCCCCGTCAAACAATATTTTCCGTGAGTGATCAATATTATCATGCAAGTACTCCCGTTGTATGCCGGCCATGGGAATGATATAAAGGATCATTTTATTTATACATTTATTCAAATAGTTGAATTTGATTGAAACGGAAGTTGTTTAAATTACGTAAGACAAGCCGTTGAGTAGGTGATTTTCCATATCTCGTTTGTGCCGGGACCCGATGAAAATACTGAAAAGAGGCGTTAGCCCCGAATATCTCATTTTCGAGGGACCTGTACTCGGGATTGCTGCGGGCACTGTTTTTTGAGAACGGCGCCCCATTTTCAGAGTTGCTTTGTAATATCCAGGTAGTCATCACATCGTACGTATGAAAGAATATTTACGCTCCATAATTGACATAAAGCGGGGAGAGGGTAAGCTGGCCGGGCTTATGATCCTGTATAATTTTATCCTGCTGGTTACCCTGTACCTGCTGAAACCGGTACGCGACAGCCTGTTCCTGGTGGAGCTGGGCTCCCGGCAGCTCCCCCTGGTGTTCATGTTTACCGCCCTGGCCGTCATTCCCATCTCCATGGCCTATTCGCGCTTTTCCAATAAAGTCAGTTTGGGCTGGGTGATAAATGGAGTGACCCTCTTCCTGACAGCAAACCTGGTGGTCATCTGGTGGCTCATCCGCGTAGACTCTCCCGTCCTCTATTACCTCTTATACATCTGGGTGAGCATCTATTCAATATTGATCACCTCTCAATTCTGGTTGTTGTCGAACGCGCTCTTTAGCCCCATACAGGCCAAACGCATTTTTGGCCTGTTGAGCCTTGCCGCGATCGCGGGCGCTATGGCCGGGGGTGAGATTACCGGCTTATTGATCGATCAGCTGGGCGTCGACCCGCAAAATCTACTCCTGATCGGGGCCGCTATTCTGTTCAGCACCTTATTCCTGGTTTGGGCCATTCGCGCAGAAGCCCATCACTCGGCCGTAACTGTAGAATCCATAGAGTCTCAGCCAGAACCCGAGAAACCGGGATATGGAAAAGCCCTTTTCAACGATATCATCACCTCCCGCCACCTGATGCTGATTATGGGTATTATCGCCCTTTCGGTCATTTCGACTACCATCATCGATTACCAGTTTAAAACCATAGCATCGGCCGTCTATGTCACGGATGACAGCCTCACGACTTTTATGGGACGTTTTTACGGGCGGGTCAGTGTTATCGCGCTTTTACTTCAGCTGTTTTTGTCATCAACGTATATTGAACGCCGTGGGGTAGGCGGCGCGGTCACTATTTTGCCCATCATTTTGCTGTTGGGTTCGGCCGGACTTTTTATGTGGACCGGCCTGGCGGCGGCCATCCTGGTGCGTGGAGCGGACCAGAGTTTAAAGCATTCCCTGGACCGGACCGGCCGGGAGCTGTTGTTCGTACCGGTGGAAATGAAACTAAAGAAACGCACGAAAGTATTTATCGATCTTTTTGTCGACAACGGGGCCCAAGGCTTTGCCGGTCTGCTGCTGTTGCTTCTTACTTTTCGGTTTACCCTCACCGTACAGCAGCTCAGCCTGGTGGTCATAGGTCTGCTCGTATGCTGGATCATCCTGTCGCTGTGGGTGCAAAGCTCCTATGTGAATGAATTCCGTGAATCGGTTGAAAAGCAGGTAAATGATAACCAGGCGGGGAAACGATCGGCAGACAAAAAAGTACCCAAACCCGAGATCCTCCGTAATTTAGAGAGCCGGGATGAGCGCACGGTCTTACACTCGCTAAAAAATATCGAAGCGCATTATGACCTTCAGGATATCCCAATCCAGCCATTGGAACAGCTGTTGGGGCATCCGAGTCCGGTGGTACGAAAGCGGTGTCTCCAACTGTTTCGCACCCGTGAAATTGATGGATATATTGAAGAGATCGCCAGGCTGATTGAGGACCCCAGTGTGGAGGTTCGCCTCGAAGCGGCCCGCTACATCTACCATTTTTATGATTCCTCAGCATATGAAGGGGACTGGCAGCAGATACTGCGCGAGGGACTTCGGCATCAGGATGTTAAAATCCGGGCCTCTACGCTCGGCCTGATCACGAAAGACGGAAGCAGGCAGGAAAGAGCATTAATTACCACCGATCTGTTAAACAGCGCGCTGAGCTATAAAGGGGAGGGCGAAAAAGAGCTGAGATACGAAACCGCGCGAGCCCTGAGCGTGGTTTACGAGCCCTCCCGGACCCACATCCTGAAAACGCTTCTGAGGGATTCATCTCCCGAAGTGGTCGAGCGAGCCATTATCAGCGCCGGTGAGTCCGGGGACCGGGAGTTTATCCATATCCTGTTGGATTTTCTTGACTCAGAGCAGTATAGAAGAACGGCTCAGAAAGGGCTTTCCATGTACGGCGAACGCATTTTGGGGACGATGTTTGACTACCTGACCGACGACCAGCTGTCCCTCTCAAAGCGGTTGCAGATACCGCGTATCTTATATCTCATTCCCAGCCAGGTGACCCTTAATGTGCTGCAGTTGTCCCTCAGTTACTGTAATATCCCCGTGCGGCACCAGGTGATCAAAGCACTCAACAAAATTCGGCTGAATATTGAATCGCCTGTTTTTGATGAAGAAAAATTAAAAAAATGTGTCCGCGAAGAGGCCCGGCGTTATGCCCTGCTCAAACAATCGTATGTGGTGCTTAAAGTTTCGGACTACGGGTCGGCCCTGCTGGAAGAGGTGGATGAAGAGATCTCCAGGAGCTTTGAAAATATCTTCCGGCTCCTGGGCCTGATATACGACGCAGAAGATATCTATAATGTGTATAAAGGCATCCGCAGCGACAAGAATGCACTGATTTCCGAAAGTATTGAGTTTCTGGATAATTTGATCGAGTGGGAGGTCAAAAAGTTTTTAATGCCGCTTTTCGAATCCCTGTTGTCGAGTCAGAATGACTACGGACCGTTTGAACATCAAATACAGACCACCGAAAAGGCGCTGCATTTTTTGGCCGATCTGGATCATCCCACCCTGCAGGAACGGGTATCCGAGGTCAGGGCGGGGGCTGACGGGGGAGAAACAGTTCGAAGGGACTGAGCAGGATGGGAGTTATTGTGACAGCGCTATGGAATTTACGTTAAACTAAAACGACCGTATTTCTGTTTGATCTCAGTAGGGTTTTTGGATATGGCAGGTGCTTCAACCTGCACGTTTTGCCGGGGGGTATGGCCGGCAGGTAGTCGTAAACTGTTTGGTACCTTGATTGTTTGCCCCTGTCAGCGTTTGGAGGGGGATTGCGAGAACGACCCCTTGAACTATCTTAATAACATGTAACTGTCAGATAATTTTGTGAACTCTTTTTTGACCACAAAGATCCGATTTTTTGGGGGGATCGTTTTCCTGTTGCTGTGCATCGGCCCATACCAGGCGGCGGACAGCTCCCCCCAACCCAGTATGGTGGAGGTCCCCATGGACGGGCCGGCGGGAGAATATAGCGTCGTTTTCCAGCTTTCGGCCCGCCCGGGGCCGGTGCCGCCGGATACCCTCCCCGGGGAAGCGCATCCCGATTCCATCCCGTACAGCACTGAGCCCTCCCTGGGAAGGCAGCTGCTGAAGGCGCCGTCCGCCCTCTTGCACCTGGCGACCCGGCCCCTCAAGTGGGGGATGGTATGGAGCGGGGAATACCAGCTCTATTCCAGGGTATCGGACTTCTTTTTGAATGAGGAGGGGACCGCCGGGTTTTATCCCAATTTTTCGGTGGGGGGACGTACGCCCTTTGCGGCAGGCATCACTTACTTTAACCGGGATCTCTTCGACAGCGGACACTCGCTTGATTTCAACACCTTTTATACCAATCCGGGGAACTACAAACTGGGCGTCAATTATAAGATCCCGCCCACCCGGCAGCGCAGGTACCAGGTGACGGTAAACGGCAACCTGCGGAGCAATGACGATCAGAATATCTTTTTAGGCGGAAACAGAAGCTCGGATGATCAGCGGGGCAGCTACGAAGTTGAGCAGTACAACCTGGAGACCCAGGCCGGATACCTGATTCGCCGGAATGTACTGGCAACCGTAAGCGGGGGACTCATCCACACCGATATCAATCATCTTGTTGCGGCTGCCGGGGATGGAGTACCCGCCGGAGAACCCACAGCCGCCGGGGCATTCAGTCCGGGAAAAGCAACGCTATTCAATACGGGCCTCGGTGCAACCGTTGACAACAGGAGGGGGCTTTTCGAGAATAGAAATACCAGCTTGATCAGTACGGTCACCACCTCCTACGATTTCAAGCAAACCAAGATACGGGTCTACTCCGGGGCATTGTACGATGTGGGGATTCGCTATAACCGCGGGCTGACGGGCGACGCTTATGAATACCTGAATTATTACGGGGACTGGCAGCAGTTTTTTGCGATTCCGGGCCTCCCCCCGGACCGGCGGCTGGCTTTCCGGGCCCGCCTGTACAAGAGATATCCCCTGGCCGGCAGCTCTGTTCCTTTTTACGAGCAAAGCATTCTCGGTGATGCCGATAACCTTCGTGGGTACCGGCAGGATCGCTTCCGGGACCTGGGATCACTGCTGCTGACCCTCGAATACCGCTATCCCATATGGGACACCTGGGATGCCGTGTTGTTTGCCGACCAGGGACAGGTTTTCAATACCTACGACCAGATCGGGCTGTATCGGTTTCACGGATCGGTGGGTACGGGTTTGCGGTTTATGACCGCTTCCGATTTCCTGTTTCGGGTCGAAATAGCATTCAGCAAGGAGGGGTCGCGGGGCCTGCTGGAATTCAGCATGAACTTTTAGAATTTGCACGAGTATATGAGACTGACAAAACAAAAAAATAAAGCGGAAAAGGGGTTGAGATTACGAGATGAAGCACACCCTTTTCCCCGGTTGTGCTACGGTGTCGTTTTTCTCCTGCTGTCGGGGATGATATGGGGATGCGGGGCCAGCTCGCCCTACTACAAACACGCGGACGATCGTCCCGCCGCCCGGGGAGAGGGTGTGGAATTGGGCGATCACCGGTTTACGCTGTTTTTGATTGGGGACACCGGGGACCCGTCGACCGATCCGCTGGAGCCGAACCTGGGGGTGCTCCAGCATCACCTTGCAGCGGCCGGCGAGCAATCGGCGGTCGTCTTCCTGGGCGATAATATCTACAATTACGGCCTGCTGCCCGAAGGGCATCCCGATCGCAGCGATTCGGAGCGGCGGATCGACACCCAGCTGCAGCTGCTGAGTGAGTACCGGGGCCACCCGGTCTTTATCCCCGGAAACCACGATTGGAATCACGACGAGCCGGGCGGCCTGGAAGCGATTCTTCGCCAGCAAGCCTATATCCGGGACCGGCTCGGTGCGACCGCCTTCGCTCCCCGGGACGGTTGTCCGGGTCCCTCTGAACTCCCGCTGGGTCCCGATCACGTGTTGCTGCTGATTGACACGCAGTGGTGGCTCTATCCCCACGAAAAGCCCGCGCCCGAAGACTGTGCCGCCGGCACCAGGGAGCAATTTGTGCAGGTCGTGGACTCCCTGGCGCGGCACTACGACAGCCAGGATATCAATATAATAGTCGCCGGTCACCATCCCCTGTACAGCAACGGGACGCACGGCGGGCACTTTCCCGTGGAGGATCACCTGTTTCCCCTGCTGAAATACCACTCCTCGCTCTACCTGCCGCTGCCCGTTATCGGATCGATTAATCCCCTGTATCGGCGGATAGTGGGGTACCGGCAGGACCTGGCGGGTAAAGAGTACCGGCAGCTGCGGGTTGAACTCACCCGTATTTTCCGCCGGCACGGGGACCTCGTGTATGCATCGGGACACGAGCACAGCCTGCAGTATCACCCGATTGGCGACCAGCATTATGTAACGGCCGGCTCCGGCACCGTGCAGAGCTACGTGCGCAGGGGAAAAACGGCTGATTTTGTCTACTCCCACAAAGGATTTGCCCGGGTTGATGTGAACGAAAACGGGACCGTGTTATCCTTCTGGACGCCGGGGGGCGAGCGTCCCGGGGGACGAATGGTCTATCAGACCCTGCTTTATGAACACTAACCGGCGGTATGAACCGATATAATAACATCCCTGTTTCCATGGGTACCAAGCTCTTGAATCGTATTTCGACATTTTCATTTATACTGCTTCTGCTCTGCCTCACCCTGCTGGGCGCGTGCAGCACGTCCCGCCCCTATACCCTCCAGCCGGTCAAAACGTTTGACCCGGACAACAAAGACATCCCGCTTCCCGGGGAGAGTGAGGAACGCTTCAGGTGGGAGACCCTGTACCTCAGTACCTTTTACCAGCTTGAGAAGCCCCTGGATCTGGGCCGGTCATTCCGCGCCCTGGGGCACTGGGCCGGGGTCAACGGTCCCGATGAAGCCGACAACGTGAATATGCTCGATGAGGTGCCCGGTTCCAGCTGGTACAGCCGCCGGCATTACTTTGAGCCGATGGATGCAGCGGCCTTAACACGTGGACCGCTTACCGATGCCCGGCCCGACACCACCCGACCCATAACCGTTATCCGGGGCAAGTCCGAAGGGGTCACGCCCGGCTTCACCATACGGGATGCGCGGGATAATACCTACATTATCAAGCTGGACCGCGCGGACTTCTCGGAGCTGATGTCCTCTTCGGAGGTCATAGCCACCAACATCTATTATGCCGCCGGCTATTACGTGCCCCAAAACAGCATAACGTACCTGGATCCCCGGCAGCTGACCATAGCCGAGGATGCCACCGTCACAAGGGGGGACGAAACCCGGCAGCTGACCGAAGCGGACCTGCGGGAGATAATAAACAAGACGTACAGGCGGGAGGATGGCAAAATCCGCGTGCTGGCCAGCAAGTACGTTAACGGTCGTCCCCTGGGACCCTGGAACTTCAAGGGCACCAGGAAAGACGATCCCAACGACCGGATTCCCCATGAAGACCGTCGCGAGGTGCGCGGGCTCGGCGTACTTGCTTCGTGGCTCAACGACACCGACCGGCGGTCGGGCAATACAATGGCGGTATACGTGGAGGAAGGGGACAGGAGCTACATCCGTCACTTTCTGCTGGATATGGGATCGACGCTCGGGACCGTCGGCACCACGCTGCGGCACACGAAAAGGGGACAGGAATACCGCTATGATCCCCGTTACATGGGGCTGCTCTATGCCAGCCTGGGGCTCTATGTAAAACCCTGGGCCCGCCCCGAAGCCAAAGATCGCCCCTTTTACCCCTCCGTCGGCTATTTTGAGTCCCAGATATTCAGTCCCGCCGGATGGGTGCCCAGCTACCCGAATCCCGCCTTCGAGAAAATAACCTCCCGCGACGGTTTTTGGGGAGCGAAGATGGTGATGGCCTTCTCGGATGAGGATATCAGGTCCATCGTCGAAGCCGGGGATCTGTCCGATCCCGAAGCGGAGGCTTACCTGGTACAGACGCTGAAAGAACGCAGGAACAAGATAGGTCGCTACTGGTTTGGCCGGGTCAATCCCCTGGATAAGCTCGAGAGCCGGCTGTCGGAGGGAAAATTGGTGCTGACTTTTGCTGACCTGGGCGTAGAGGGGGAGCTTTTTGAGGGAAATCAAACCGAATATGCGTATACCGCTACCCGCGAGGACCGGCGGTGGACAGAAAACGGGCGTACCTCCCGGCCGGTTATTGAGCTGGATACCCGGTTGGGTGACATCGACATCGCTCGCGGGGGACAAGAGGGTCCTCCTGTATTGAAGGTGGAGATACACACGCTGCGAGGGGGAGAGAAGCATCCCGACAGGAAAACGACCGTGTATGTGGCACTTGAGGAGGGGGAGAGCGGGGCCCGGGTCGTGGGAATACGCAGGGAGGGTTAGGAATTAGTAGTTTGGAATTGGGAAATGGGAATTGGAAGGGGGTCGAAAGTTCATTATTGGCAGGGAAAAGGGAGGTCGAAATTCAAAACTATAACACCACTGTAAGCCTTTGGATGCAGAGGTGGATGAGCAGTAAACGGTAAGCAGCTCGCGCCAGTACAATGATAAGCACTGCAGTTTCCCCCTATCATAGCTGAAAAGTTAAAAAAATGAGAAGCGAACGTCTTAAGATATAACTATGTAATAAGGCTAAAGGAATCGGGAAATCATCGAGCATTGGGACCAACGGGGATATCGGACCGGCAAAATACAGTGAAATAATTGGAATGATATCCCGTTATAAATGTGTTATATTACGACAAGCTGTTGAAAGGTGAGTGAGAAAGGAAAGCCTTGAATACAGCATTGGTTCTTTGACATATTGGGGGTGTAGCGGATTCGACGGAATGAGTAGAATCGCAGGCTGCATGCCGAGTTTGAGCGATGACACTCGTAAATAACATCATGCACTAAATGTAGTTGACAACAACTATTCTTATAGCTTCGCTGCGTAACGCAGCTTAGCCGTTCCCTCGGGCGCTTGCCTGTTAGTCCCGGTGGGAGCGTCGATATAACAGGATAGTACGGCATCTTGCCTTCCGTCAGGTGCCGTGCGAAATTCATGCGGAATAGTCTGCAGTTGTGTGTTACTGAGCGTCGCTGCAGGCGAAACTCAATTCGGTAACTAAGCATGTAGATGCTTGAACGATATACCGTTTCGGACCGGGGTTCGATTCCCCGCACCTCCACTTTTATTATATATTTAAAGAAGCCTTTCACCGTGCCGGTGAGAGGCTTTTTTGTTTTGAGGCGGGATATCGGTTCCGGATGCTACATGCAAGGTTACGGGTGTCGAAACTTGAGAGCTTCGTACGTCGGTTGGCATGATTCATTTGATCGACCTTTGGACATGGCAATTCTTGAAACTTGCCATGTCTTATGAGGAAATTATTGAAATAAATAAAGCAGCCGCCGAAGGTATTCGGAAAAGGAGAATGAACGGCGGTATACAAGTGTTGGCTTAGATTTGCAAAAAAGCTGAATTCCAATTAAATAGCAGGTCAAGAGGTTGCGTTTTCAGCTTTAAAGATGGTAGAGATGATAAAACCATTATTATGGATAACAGGAGTAATCGCAGCAGGCTATTTATTTATCCTGCTATTCATGTATCTGTTTCAGGCACAGATGGTCTTTCATCCGACCAAGCAGATGGGGACAGATCCTTCCGCAGCAGGGTTGCCATTTGAGGATGTTACTTTCGAGACTACAAATGGCCTGCAGCTTCACGGGTGGTTTGTGACCGCCGGAGACAGCGCACCGACCATCCTCTATTGCCACGGCAATGCCGGCAACATATCGGGACGCCTGGAGACAATCCGGTTGCTTCACGAGCTGGGATTGAATGTATTCATCTTTGACTACCGCGGGTACGGGCGCAGTGAGGGAACGCCATCCGAAACCGGTACCTACCGGGATGCTTCGGCCGCGTGGGGTTATTTGACCGAAACCCGGGGAATAGAAAAGGAAAAGATCATTGCGATGGGGCGATCGCTGGGCGGGTCGGTTGCTGCATGGCTGGCAGCGCGTAAAGACCCTGCGGCTGCCATAGTTGAGTCCTCTTTTACCTCGGCAGCTCAGTTGGCCGCTGATTTCTATCCGTGGCTGCCGGTTCGCTGGCTGTTAAAATACGATTATAATACAATAGCTTACCTGCAGAATATCAAGGCACCAGTATTCATGGCACACAGCCGGGATGACGAGATTGTACCCTTCCATCACGGAAAAACCCTGTTTGAGGCTGCCGGAAAGCCTAAAATGTTTGTGGAGCTACGGGGGTCGCATGCTTCCGGGTTTTTGGAAACGGAAACGAAATACCGGAAACAATTACGATCGTTTTTAGTTAAGCACACGCCCTATAAAATGTATTAGATTACCAGTAAACATGTTTAATGGTTGGAAATATTGGAGTTGCTGCTCACATATTTATTCTAAGCAGGGTTCATTTTTAACCACTGCAGGGTTCATTTTTAACCACTAAACAGTTATCAGCAAATCAATAGGTAACCCTTATGGATATTCACAGCGAAGAAATTACCGTAGAAGCCGAAGGCTTTTCAGATATTCAGAATATCACGGATGAAGTCCGCTCGTTTGTCCGTAAAAGCGGATATTCGGAGGGATTGATTCACATTTTTCCCATCGGTTCCACAGCATCCGTTTCAACGATCGAATTTGAACCCGCTTTGGTGCAGGATATGAGAGACAAGCTCGAGGAGTTTGCCCCCAAAGATCAAGCGACCCGCCACGGTCAGACGTGGGGCGATGACAACGGCTTTTCCCATATGAGAGCTACGATGATGGGGCCGGGCATCACGGTTCCGCTCCATGATAGTGAGCCGGTATTGGGCACGTGGCAACAGATTGTGATCATCAACCACGACAACCATCCCCGCCAGCGCCGGATTTTTCTGCAGGTGATGGGGGAATAGGCAAAAGACGTTAAAAAAATTAATGACGATTCTACTTTTTATTTCTGGTTTTGTCCTTCTCATTTTCGGAGCAGAAATGTTAGTCCGCGGCGCATCGAAGGCAGCCTCGGCCCTGGGTATTTCCCCGCTCATTGCTGGTTTAACCGTTGTTGCATTTGGAACGAGTTCACCGGAATTGGCAGTCAGTATCGGGGGCGCGCTGTCGGGACAGGCGGATATAGCACTCGGAAATGTTATTGGAAGTAATATCATTAACGTGCTCTTTATTTTGGGGGTGTCAGCGATAATTATCCCCCTCTACGTCTCTCAACAGATGATTCGTTTCGATGTGCCCCTGATGATCACGGTTTCTGTTGCCGTTTTGCTTCTCAGCCTGGACCAAACCATTGGCCGCTTTGATGGCGCGTTACTGGCAGCCGGCTTGATCCTTTATCTCGGTGTGTTAGTAGCATTAAGCCTTAGAAACCATTCCCGTAAAAAAGAGTCTGATCAAAAAATACAGACGAACGAAAGTTCCAACGATCGAATAAATTGGCTTGCAACTGTATTTCTTATAGTTGCGGGGTTAGCTTTGCTGGTTTTGGGATCCCGGTGGTTTGTTAACAGCGCTGTCAGCTTCGCCGCTTATCTGGGTGTCAGCGAATTGATTATTGGGCTGACCATCGTGGCTGCCGGTACTTCCATGCCTGAAGTAGTCACATCAGTTGTTGCTGCTATTCGGGGAGAGCGTGATATTACGGTTGGCAATGTTGTAGGTAGCAATATCTTCAATTTATTGGGTGTGCTTGGCATATCCGGCATGTTAGCTCCTTCGGGTATATCAGTTTCAGAATCCATTATCGGTTTTGATATTCCCCTTATGATTGCGGTGGCCATCGCCTGTCTGCCTATATTTTTTACAAGGGGAGTAATCAGCAGGTGGGAAGGAGCTTTATTTCTGGGTTACTATGTTGCATATACTTTGTATCTGGTGTTTAATGCAACAGAACATGACCTGTTGCCGAAATTCAACAATGTAATGCTGTATTTTGTAATCCCAATAACAGCAGTTACCATTTTGGTTATCGTGATTCAGGAATTTTGGGATAAGAGTAAAAACAGCAACTAATCCCTTTACTCTCACACCGTTAGTTTGTACCCTTTACAGAACGTTACCCGTTAATTCACTTTTATAATTTTTGTAAACAAGGAATGATGATCAGTATCAAAGCCTGAGCGAACTAAAGCCCACAGCATTTAGGGTCTATGTGGAAATGTTGAATATGCAAAAATACAGAGATTGTCCAAAAAAACGGTTTTCCAAAGCTCACTTTTAATTATTGTTATTTATGGATTTGAGAATGATAGAGATGATGGCCCCGCCTGAAACCACCCGCGAGGCCCGTCAGCTTTTGGAGGAAAAAAGGATCATGGGGATGTGGACCGACCATCTCGACGACGGGTGCTCCATATTGCGGATCCTATCGAATGCGGATCAGACGGAAGTCATCTCCGATATGCTGAGTGATAAATTCAGCAGTATCGAGGGCTTTCGCATCCTGTTGTTTTCGGTAGAGGCCACGCTGCCCCAGCCCGATATTGAGGATGCAGAGGAAGAGGTGGGAGAAGTGGCGGCAAAAGAGGAGATCGAAGGACCCGGGCGCGTGAGCCGCGAGGAACTGTATGCGGATGTCACGGAGGGTTCTGAACTGACTCCCATTTACCTGGCTATGGTGGTACTTTCCACGCTGGTAGCCGGGGTGGGACTGATTCTGAATGATGTGGCTACGATTATCGGGGCTATGGTTATTGCTCCACTTCTGGCTCCGAATGTTTCGCTTTCGCTTGCTTTAACACTGGGAGATTTGGAGTTGGGGTGGCGATCTATAAAAGCCAACGGGGCGGGACTGGCTGTTTCGCTGGTGATATCGGTGATCATGGGCATCGTTTTTACCGTGGATCCGGGGGCGAAAGAAATGATAACCCGAACGATGGTAAATCTGAAGCATATCATCATTGCTTTGGCGGCGGGGAGCGCGGGCGTTCTGGCTTTTACGAGAGGCGTCGCGGCGGCCATTGTCGGGGTCATGGTTGCGGTGGCCCTGTTACCCCCGCTGGTGGCCCTGGGGCTGCTGCTTGGGGCAGGCTTTATGCAATTGGCGGTCGGCGCGGGCATATTGACCGTTACAAATGTTATCTGTATTAACCTCGCGGGAATTCTTACATTTTTAGCCCAGGGCGTTCGACCCCGAAGTTGGTGGGAGGAGAAAAAGGCGAAAAAAGCGTCCCGTACAGCGCTTGCCATATGGACGCTGCTGCTGCTTATCTTTGCGGGTATCATCTGGTACTGGGGACAATTTGACGTGGAGGCGCTGGTCCCTTAAATTCCTGTCTCCCATATTATTGCTTTCAAATTATGTTAAAGGCAGTTTGTTATGAGCAGTGGGGGGGAGAATCAGTCTACCATCAGTACCGGGCAGTTAAGGTATCCCAGGGTGGTTTCCAACGAGGGCTGTTGAAAAAAAGATTGCTTTTTGGGCGTCACCAGCAATCCCGACTGCTGCCGGTTGACGGCATTCAGAAAAGCGGACAGGTCGGGGCGTTCAAGCATGGTTATCGTCACGGGGATAGAGGCGCTATCCACGATCTTTTCGAGCTTCTGATTGCGCTGCCCTTCGGTTTCCTGACCCTCATCCAGGACCAGTATACTCAATGTGCTGTCATTTTTTTGGGCCAGCGAAAGTGCAAGCCTGAGTCCCTTTTGACTTTCATCCGAAGCATCGAATACGGTCGTAATCGTTTTCCCCAGGTCCACGCCTTCCTTCAACAGGAGAATGGGCTTTTCGGCTTTCCGGATGATCGTTCTGGCTGTGGATCCCAGCCTGTCTCCCGGGTGAAAGGATCGTCCCCGGCTGCCGATGGTTATCAGGTCGGCTTTGCGCGCCGCCTGAAGGATCTCCTCGTCCACTCGTCCCCGCGCCGTTTCCCAGGAATGGGTGATCTGATTCTTTTTACTGATATGCTGCAGCTGCCGATGCAGTCGTTCTTTCAGCAAGTCGATCTCCTGTTCCAGGGCTTTTTCTTCCAGGACATGGGCCTTGCCTGTGAGTTCATTAATGGATGTCACGGAGGGCAGCCTGCTGATTCGACTCCAGTGTTCTTCATGCACAAAAAGCCCCCGGATATTGGCCTCCATTAGTTTTGCGAGGGTGGCCGCCGCCCTGAGCGCGGCCCGGCTGTGGGACGAAGAATCGACAGCAACCAGGATTTCGCGAACCACGATGGTATGGTTTGCATCTTCGGCCATAACTACTCTTGACTGTTTTCAGATTTGGCAAACGCTTTTCGCTGTTCAGCGAGATGAGTCAGTTTTTCAATGATCCTGTAATTTATGGTATCCTCGGGATAGGAGCCGTCCTCTTTGGGGACTCCCATATCCATACCGGTCAGCACTTCCATCCCCTCATCAACGGTTTCAATGGAATAGATGTGAAAATCCCCTTCTTCGACCGCCTCGACGACATCTCTGCGAAGCATCAGGTTTTTTTCGTTGGCCCTGGGGATGAGCACGCCCTGCCGGCCGGTAAGTTCGCGCTGGTTGCAGATATCAAAGAACCCCTCGATCTTTTCATTGACTCCGCCGATTGGCTGCACCTTGCCATGCTGATTGACCGAGCCGGTAACGCTGAAGGACTGTTTCAGCGGGATATCGCCGATAGCCGAAAGCAGCGCATACAGTTCGGCCGAGGAGGCGCTGTCGCCGTCGATATGGGAATACGACTGCTCAAATACGAGACTGGCGGAAAGCGACAGCGGTCGTTCCCCGGCGTATCGTTCTCCCAAAAATCCCTTTAGGATCAGTACGCCCTTGGAGTGAATGGACCCGCTCATGTCAACCTCACGTTCAATATCGATGATTTCCCCCTTCCCCAGCTGCACGCGGGCGGTGATGCGGTTGGGACGACCGAACATGAGGTTGCCCACTTTGGCAACCGAGAGCCCGTTAATCTGTCCCACGGCTTCCCCGGAGGTATCGATAAAGATGGAATCCCGGATGATGCTCTCCTGAACTTTATCGCGGAGGCGGGAGGACCGGTAGATTTTTTGCTCTATCGCTTTTTCAACATCCTCCTTCGTTACGACGTCCCGCTCCCGCCGGCCGGCCCAGTGGTTGGATTCTTTTAGCAAATCAGTGATATCGTTGGTTTGGGCGGACAATTTTTCGTTGTCGCCGACCATGCGCGATCCCTGTTCGATGATCCGGGCAACGGCTTTGTTGTCAAAAGGGCGAAGCTCATGTTTGGCAATGAGTCCTGCTATAAGCTGTGCATACCGGTTGTTGTTTTCATCCGTGCGGTCAATTTCATCTTCAAAGTCGGCTTCAACTTTAAACAGCTTGCTGAATTCTGGGTCATATTCGCAGAGCAGGTAGTACAACAGGCGCTCGCCGGTCAGTATCACTTTTACGTCTAACTGGATGGGTTCGGGCTCCAGGGAGACTGTACTGACCATGCTGTAGGATTCTCCCAGCGATTCAATCTTAAGCTCCCCTGACTTCAGGGCCCGTTTTAATCCTTCCCAGGCAAAGGGTTCGAGCAGGACCTGCCGGGCATCGAGGATCAGGTAGCCGCCATTTGCCCGATGGAGTGCGCCGGGCTTTATCAGGTTAAAGTTGGTTGACAGGGTCCCCATTTTGGACTGGTATTCAACCCGGCCGATCAGGTTTTTATAATTGGGATTATCTTCATAGATAACCGGAGCCCCTTCCATTTCGCTGTTGTCCACCATCACATTTACCCGGTAGCGGTCCAGTACGGGATTTCTACCCCCTCTCTGCTGCTGGGGCTGCTGTCCTCCCATCATCTGAAGCAGCTGGTTACCCCCCTGGCCGGACTGGTTTTGATTTCCCAAGATAGACTGCACGTTTTCGACAATATCGATCTCTACGTCATTCAGAAAATCCTGAACATCCTCAATCTCCGAGAAATTATCGCGGATTTCATCAAATAAATCCTTGATGGCATAGGTGGCTATTTCTTCATCGAGCTCTTTCAGGCGTTCCCGGGCCTTGCGCCTGTTGGAGGGCATTTTCTGAATAATTTTTTGCAACTCTTCCTGCAGCTCCTGGGTCTTTTCTTCGAGCTCCTCCCGTTTCTCCTCCGATAGGTTCTGGATTTCCTCCTTGCCCATAATTTCTCCCTCCTCATTTAAGGGGGCGAAAGAGAAACCCGCGGGCGTGCGCATCAGGGCCAGTCCCTTTTCGTTAGCCTTGTTCTTAAGATCCTCAAACGTTTGTCCCTGCTCCTGCTGCACCTGGTCCTGCAGCGACTGCCGCCGGTTTTGATACTCTTCCGTTTCGAAGGCGGAGGTAAGGGTGGGCACCAGGTCATCGATAAGCTGCTCCATCTGCTTGTGCAATTCACTGCCGCGACCGGCCGGCAGCTCCAGTACGTCCGGCTTGTAGTAATCGTCGAAATTATTCACATGGCAGATGTCCGGGGGAACCGGCTGATCCGCTGACTTTTCCTCCAAGAACTCTTTGAGATGGTCTTCCTTGTTTATTTTATTCGGACCGAGCGCAAAGATATTGAAGCCGTCTTTGCCCATTCCATAGCCGAATTCCAGGGACGCGGAGAGCCTTTCCTGGCCGATTACGGTGGTGGAATCGTCCATTTCGCCGGTGGTCTCAAATGCCAGAGAGTCCGGATCACATTGCCTGTAAAGAGAACCTGCTTCAAGTTTTGTCACCTTGTGATGGATTTGGTTACACGTTAGTAAACCTTAAATGAATATAGCGGTACAGAAGTTCCCGGGAAACCCTATCCGGCTGCTGAAGCCCCGCCGTCAATGGCAATGACGGAGCCCGTGATCCAGGAGGAGTCCTCGCTGGCCAGAAAAAGGACCGTCCGCGCGATATCCCCGGGAGTTCCGGTTCGTTTCATGGGCAGCGTTTCCGGCACCTCATCCAGAATGGTGTCCGGGTTGGGGAAGGCAACTGCGGAGTCGTTATACAGTTTGGTTTCCACCGGACCGGGTTGGATCAGGTTGATGCGGATGCCGGGGGCGTAGTCAACGGCCGCCTGGCGGACCAGCGATTCCACGGCTCCCTTGGAAGCACAGTAGGCGGCGTGGTTGGGGAAGCCTTTGTGGGCGGCGATGGATCCGGTGACCACAACCGTGCCGGTGGTGTCCGTTTCTTGCATCTCCGGGATGGCCGCGCGGAGCAGGTAAAAGATTGCGTTGAGGTTGGTATCCAGCGTGCGGTGCCAGGTCTCTTCTTTCACCCCGGTGAGGGATCCCAGTCCGAGCACCCCGGCGTTGGGAATCAGGATATCGAGCGAGCCATAGGCGGTGACGGCCTTTTCCACCAGCTTCCGGTTGACTTCCGGAGAGCGCACGTCTCCCTGCACAAATAGCGCTTCCCCGCCGCGTTGGGAGATGCTTTCAATGACCTCTTCTCCCTTCTGCGTATCGCGTCCATTGATCACAACGCTGGCCCCTTCTTCGGCAAACAGTTCTGCAACGGCCCGGCCCATACCCCGGGTGCCCCCGGTAATGAGAGCGACTTTGTTTTTTAGTTTATTCATGCTGACGATCTGTTATTGGTTATTAATTATGTAGAGCTTCTTTTACAGAACTGCTGGCCGGTATCAAACATTAGGAATTTGATTATACCCAGCAGAAACCTTCAACCTTCACTATGTATCATTAAAATACCCTATTCGAGCTATTTCAGGACAGGCCGGGAGTCCAATCAAATGTAGTGGCTTCACCAGTAATTTACTGATTTCTACTCACTACTGAATTCCTCCTCGATCTCGCTCATCTTCATCGCCAGTTCCTCCCATTCGGCGTAGACTTCGACCAGCTCGGCTTTCAGCTTCTCGTATTCCAGCGAAACCTCTTTAACCCGCTCTTCGTCCTCATAAAAGTCAGGCGCTGCCATCAGCTGCTCGATCTCGTTTTTGCGCGCTTCCTTTTGTTCGATGGTTACTTCCAGGGGATCTATTTTCTTCTTAAAGGGCTTGAGACGCGTATATCTTTTCTGCCGCTTCTGCGCTTCAATACGCCGCTCTTCTTTGCGGGAGAGACCGTTTTGGGCGTTCGAACCTGAGGATGATGTGGTCCCCGAATCCTTCCCGTCCCCGGCGCTGTTCTCTCGCTCGTCCACCTTTTCCAGGTAATACGATACATTGCCCAGGAAGGTATTGGTGGTATTGGGACGCACTTCGAGTACTTTGTTTACAATCGGGTCGAGAAAGTCCCGGTCGTGGGAGACGATCATGAACGTACCCTCATACTGCTCCAGCGCCTGCTGAAGAATCTGTTTGGACTGCATGTCCAGGTGGTTCGTCGGCTCGTCAAAGATCAGGAGGTTTGCCGGCATCAGCAGCATCCGCGCCAGGGCCAGCCGGCTTTTTTCGCCGCCCGAGAGGACCGAGACCTTCTTAAAGACGTCGTCGCCCTGGAAGAGGAAACAACCTAAGATCGTTCGCAGACGGGTCTCTTTGGCCTTTGGAGCGGCCTCGCGCATAATTTCAAAGACGGTCTTGTCGAGGTCAAGCTCGTCGGCCTGGTGCTGGGCAAAATAGGAGGTTGTCACATTATGGCCGGGCTCGCGGTTGCCGCTGTCGAAGTCTTCGAGACCGGCAATGATGCGAATCATCGTGGATTTGCCGGCGCCGTTGGGACCTACGACCGCAATTTTGTCTCCCCGGTCGACGCTGTAGCTGAGATCATCAAAAACGACATTCGAGTCGTATTGTTTGCGGATCTCCTCGAGTTTCATCACTACGGCCCCGCTTCGCTCCGGCGGGGGAAACCGGAAGGAGATCTCCTCCTCATGCTCATCGAGCTCAATGTTATCCATCTTTTCCAGTTTTTTGATGCGGCTCTGTACCTGCTTGGCTTTGCTCGCCTTATACCGGAACCGGTCGATAAATTCCTGCGTCTCCTTAATCTCTTTCTGCTGGTTTTGATACGCCTTCCGAAGATGTTCCTGCCGTTCTTTGTCCTTTTCCCGGTAATAGGAATAATTGCCCGCGTAATCGTGCAGGTTCCCGCGATCCAGGGCCAGCGTCCGTTTGGTTATCTCGTTGAGAAACGCCTTGTCGTGCGACACGATAATGACGGCTCCCTCATAGTTTTTAAGGAACTGCTCCATCCACCGCAGCGATTCGATATCCAGGTGATTGGTCGGCTCGTCCAGTAACAGGTACGTGGGCCGCTGGAGCAGGAGTTTCGCCAGTGCAATACGCATCAGCCACCCGCCGCTGAATTCGGTCGTCGACCGGTTGAAATCTTCGGGCGTAAAACCGAGTCCCATCAATACCTTTTCGATATCCGACTGCAGCGTGTAGGCACCCGACTGTTCGAGCTTGCTCTGCATCGTCCCCATCTCGTCCAGTACCTGCTGGTAGTGCGGGGATTCTTTATCCAGCTGACCCAGCTGCCGCTGCTTTTGCCGGACCTGCTGTTCGAGGTTTCGGATTTCCCCGAAGGCGCGTTCAACTTCCTCATAGACCGTACACGTCGGATCCGGATCGACGCCATCCTGGGGCAGGTAGCCTATGGTGGCTTCCCTGGAGGTGTTGACCTCCCCCTCATCCGGGGTAGTTTCCCCGGCGATGATTTTCAGAAGCGTCGATTTGCCGGCGCCGTTGGGACCCACCAGGCCGATACGTTCGCCCGGGTTGATGAGCGTGCTGATCCCGTTTAATAAATTTTGATCGCCGAACGTAAGTGATATATTATTAAGTGAAAGCAAGATGGTGGTTTTTGAGTTGGCTCGTAATATAACCATCAATGGGGTAGAGCTAAACCGAATTTTTGGGATTTTTATCAACCACTTCTTTTTAAAGAGGTACTTTTATTCTATTTTTGGCCTATGGGTTTACTTATTTTCTATCTATTACTCGCTATCGGGGTGTCTTTCCTCTGTTCATTGCTGGAGGCGGTACTGCTTTCTGTGAGTCGTTCGTATATCGCTATCATGGAGCGCAAGGGGAGCAGGAGCGGCAGCCTGCTGCGGAATTACAAGGAGGATGTTGATCGCCCGCTTTCGGCCATCCTCAGTCTTAATACCATTGCGCACACCGTGGGCGCGGCCGGCGTGGGAGCACAGGCACAGGTCCTCTTCGGGCAGGGTTATGTTGCGATCACCTCTGCGGTGCTTACCCTGCTTATTTTGGTGTTATCCGAAATTATTCCAAAAACCATTGGAGCAACGTATTGGCGGAGATTAGCTCCTTTTACGGCCCGGACGCTGCGTATTTTACTGATTCTGCTGTATCCCTTTGTGGTGATCTCCCAGGTTATCACGCGCTTGCTGTCGGACGACGAGACTCCCAGCTTCAGCAGGGAGGAGTTCGGGGCGCTGGCAGATCTGGGCGTTGAAGAGGGGATCTTTGAAGAGGAGGAGTCGCGTATTTTTAAAAATCTTATCCGCTTCAGCTCCCTCCGGGTAAAGGATATTATGACGCCGCGGACCGTCGTGGTGGGATTTAAAGAAAATCAGACGGTGGGAGAGGTCAGCGATAATGTGGAGCAGCTGCATTTTTCGAGGCTTCCCGTCTACGGGGAGGCCCGGGACGAGGTAACCGGCTATGTGTTGAAAAACGATCTGCTGCTTATGATGGCCCGCAATGAGATGGCCACACCGCTTAAGGAGTTTAAACGCGATATTTTGATTGTGCCCGAGATGACCCCGCTCCAGGATTTCTTTGAGCGGTTGATGAGAAAACAGGAACATATCGCCATGGCTGTGGATGAGTATGGCGGCTTCG
>NZ_JBEPWZ010000020.1:0-24214 GCF_041642155.1 Fodinibius sp. | reverse complement strand
ATCTAAACAATGAACTGCAAAGCCAAGTATTTAATCTTTTTCATTATTCATTGAAGCCGGGCGGTTACTTGTTTTTGGGAAGTTCCGGTTCCAATCTTAAAGCTACCGAACAGTTTAAGGCTATAGATAATAAACATAAGATATATCAGCAGCGAACCAGCCATACTAAGAGGAATCTGCCGGATATTCCGTTGCAATTCAATAAAAACAGACCCTTCAATACCCGTTCTCGGCAAAAACCTTCCAAGGATAGGGTTAATATAAAAGAACTCCATCAGCAGCTGATAACCCAGCAGTATGGCCCGCCCAGTGTACTTATTAATGACAATGAGGAGGTCCTTCATTCTACAGCGGGAATCCACCAGTACTTCAATTATCCAGAGGGCAAGCCTAGTCAAAAAATATTTGATATGATAATTCCCGAGCTGCGTCATCAGTTGCGTAGTATGTTTTATCAAGCTAAAAAAGAAGAAACCGATCTGCCTATATGCAAGCAAGTACAGGCAGTGTTGAACGGTGAATCACATATGATTGAGATAAATATGCACAGGGTAAAAGAGCAGGGCTCCCCCAACGATCTTATGTGCATCGTGTTTCGAAAAATCAGAGAGATTGAGACTCCCGATGTCAGTGAACCGGTTAAGCGCGAGGATGTCCCCGAAGAGGGAATGGAAATTATTGAAGAGCTTGAAAAAGATCTGATGTTGACCAAAGAGCAACTTCAGATGACCATTGAGGACTATGAATCTTCTATTCAAGAACTGCGATCCTATAACGAAGAGTTGCAGTCGATGAATGAAGAGTTACAGTCTACGACCGAGGAGCTGGAAACCAGCCAGGAAGAACTACAATCGGTCAATGAGGAACTCAAAACGGTTAATAGGGAGCTGGAATCTAAAATCGAGGAACTCCAGGATGCCAACAATGATCTGAAAAACCTGATGGAAGCCAGTGAAGTCACGATCATTTTTGTTAAAGAGGATCTTACCCTTCGGCGTTTTACTTCTAATGCCAGTGAGTTATTTAACCTCACACCTTCTGATGAAGGACGCCCGCTCGAGCACTTTACGCACCGTCTTACCTACAATGCCCTTATTGATGATATCAACGCCGTACTTGAACATAAAAAGAAGATCAGAAATGAGGTGGCCGACAAAAAAGGCAACAGTTATATTTTACGGCTAACACCCTATCGCACTACGGATGGGGAGGATGAAGGTGAGGATGAAGGTGTGGTTATCACGTTCGTTGATATTACAGACCTTAAAGCTGCCGAAGCAAAACTGACCAAAAAAATTGAGCAGAACAAAAAACTGCAGCGCCAGATATTAAAAACAAACCTTAATAAACGATGGAAACTGGGACAATATCTGCATGATGATCTTTCCCAGTCGCTAGTGGGGGCCCTAATGATGTTTAAGCGGCTGAGAAAAGAGATTGAAATTGATGAAAAAGTTTATGGCGGACAGTTTGATGAACTAACAGAACTTCTTGATAAAAGCCTTGATGATGTCCGGGATTTATCTCATGAAATTATCCCTGTGAACATTAAAGAGGGTAGTGTGGTAGAGGCTTTTCGCAAACTCTGTGAGCATATAGAAAAAACGTTTGAGCTGCACTGTACCTTGGAGGGCGTCAGTGTCATGGATAATATAGATGACATTGAAATAGCCACAAACCTG
The DNA here is from genome assembly GCF_041642155.1 of Fodinibius sp. Taxonomy (NCBI): domain Bacteria; kingdom Pseudomonadati; phylum Balneolota; class Balneolia; order Balneolales; family Balneolaceae; genus Fodinibius; species Fodinibius sp. The sequence goes on along the minus strand of NZ_JBEPWZ010000020.1, from coordinate 22,532 downwards.
TACAGCGTTGCCAGTGAAGCTGCCAAAAATGCCGCTATACATGGCGGGGCCAATAATGTCAAAATTGCCTTGAATGCCGACGATCAGTTTCTGCATATGACCATTGAGGATGACGGGACAGGATTGGAAGTTTCAGAAGATACAGAAGATGGAATGGGTATCCATATAATGCGCTATCGCATAGAGCTAATTGGGGGCACGTTTGAAATTAAAAACACCTCTAATATAGGAGAAACAGGTACAACAGTTACCTGCAGGATTCCGATAGCAGAATTAGAGAGCAATGCTGAATTAATTTAGCTTTTTCCCAAAAACGGAAAATATATGCTACGTAATATGTTTTTCTGAACGATTCCCAAAAATAGCTTAGTTTCATATTGATAGAGATGATCGGTTGTAAATTACACTCTCACAACGACCGTTAGTGAATTTGATAGTGTAAATCTAACTCTGTCTTAGTTTGGTAAATTAAAAGGTATTATCTTATTTAAATCATGGAAGAGAAAGAGATGACCAATGCTTGGTTGAGTGCCATTGTCGAAGGATCGGATGACGCGATCATAAGCAAAGATCTCAATAGTATTATCACCACCTGGAATAATGGAGCTGAGCGCATGTTCGGTTATACTGCAGAGGAAACCATCGGCCAACCCATTACCATGATTTTCCCGGAGGACCTCATTGATGAAGAGAATGAAATCATTAGTCAAATAAAGCGGGGAGAACAGGTTAAGCATTTCGAAACTAAGCGAATGCGCAAAGACGGATCACTGCTGGATGTTTCGCTGACGATTTCACCTATCAGAGATTCTGAAGGAAATATTGTTGGTGCCTCACATATTGCCCGGGACATTACCAAGCGCAAGGAAGATGAACAGAAACTGGAGGCGATGAATGAAACCCTTGAAGAGCAAGTAAAGGACCGGACAAAAAAGCTGCGCTCTTATCAGCGGGAGCTGAGATATTTGGCCTCGCAGTTGAGCAAAGCCGAAGAACAGGAACGGCAGCGCCTGGCTACTGAGCTGCATGACGGGCTGGGTCAGATGTTGGCCGTCGCTAAAATGAAGACAGACAGACTACAGCTTAGGAATCTGCCAGATCAGCTGTCCAGCGAGATGGAAGAACTGAAGCAAGTAGTAAATGATGCGCTTAAATATAATCAAAACCTCATGTTGGAGCTGAAGCCGCCCCCGGTACTCGATAAAGAGGATGTCACCGAAGCGCTGTACTGGGCGGCTAAACAAATAGAAAAGCAGGGGCTCAATATCGAGATCGAAAATGATGGCCAGCCAAAACGAGTCGATAAAGAATTGAGAACAATACTTCATCAGTCTGTGAGAGAATTGCTGCAGAATGTACTAAAGCATGCCGATACCAATGAGGCCCGGATGACAATGTCTATCGAGCAAGGATTTGTGAAGGTTACCGTTGAGGACAAGGGCAAGGGATTTGATTTGACGGATGACCTAGCCCTGGCTCCTACAAAACATGGTGGATTTGGGTTATTTAATATCAGGGAGCGGATGGATTGGCATGGTGGATCTTTTGAAATTGAATCTGTACCCGGAGAAGGGACAAAAGCTACGCTTTATGCTCCTCATAAAGAGAAAGAAATAAATCCCGAAGAAGAGGAGATAATCCCACCGTTAACTAAAGAGAAGCTTAAGAAGAAACAGCACCGAAAAATCAGAGTATTGCTTGTGGATGATCATAAGATGATGCGCAGGGGACTTCGCCAGTTGATCGAAGAACAGGATGATATGATCGTGGTGGAGGAAGCTTCAACCGGCAAAGAGGCTGTAGGGCTGGCGCGCGAAACCTCCCCCCATATCATTATTATGGATGTGAATATACCTGACATGGATGGAATTGAGGCAACGCAAAAAATCAAAATTGAAATGCCAAACGTTCTAGTCATCGGACTGTCTCTTCACAATAATCCCGAAGTTATCGAGGATATGCGCAGGGCTGGAGCTTCAGATTACCTGACAAAGGACGAAGCATTTGAATCACTTATTGCAGCTATTCGGGCAGAGCTTTCTGCCTCAGAAAGAATTAACCATCACAATAAAGTCAATAGTTAAGAAGGCACAGCCATTAATTGTAATATATAACTCAGACAGAATTTAGTTTACACTACCTAGATTTACACTCTTCTTTTATCTCTACAAAATACTTGACTACTGATTGGCTAGCTTACCTGATGAGGCAGCATGGGATTTTGTAGCCCAGTCGATCCTTGCTCATTCTAAGACAACACCTTCGAAACCCAGACACGGCTAACATCAAATTTACGAGCTATTTCAGCCTGGTTTTTCACCTTTCCAGGCGCCAATAATTCTTGAAAAATTTTACGTTGTTCAGCACGACTTCTTCGTTTCTTTTTCTTTTGTGCTTTTGAATTGACAATTTTTGCGTAAAGTTTTTGGTTCGTATCATTAAAATTTGGATACAAATTTAGCAGCTTTTGGTAGTCAATTTTGTACTTATTTCCTTTAGGACCCCGCCCGGTATTTGAATAATTTTGAAGGCGCCCGGAAAGCCTCTCAACAATCCCTTGACCTGAATCCCGGAAATGCCGACAGCACATTTCTCAAGGATATTTTTCTGACAAATATCAATGCGTTCTATTATCAGATTAATTAGTTTAATGTAGAATTAATTACTGTACAGCAATTAAAATAATTTACTATGGAAAAACACGATAAAGGAATTCATCACATTACCGTGCTTTCCGGAGAAGCTCAGCGAAACGCTGATTTCTATGTAAAAACTCTGGGAATGCGCTTGGTAAAAAAATCGGTCAATCAGGATGACCCGGGTACCTATCACCTGTTTTATGGAAATGCTAAGGGTTCACCAGGCTCCGGTTTAACATTTTTCCCCTGGCCGATGGCACAACAGGGCAAACCCGGACTGGGCGAAGCCGTCACGGTTGCTCTTGCTGTACCTGCTGACTCAATGGATTATTGGGCTGAACATTTTGGAGCAGAAGGAATCGAATTCAAGGGGCCCTATGACCGGTTTGGGCAACAGGCGATCGGCTTTAAGGATCCCGACCGCCTGCAACTGGAGCTTGTATTTGACCAGCAGGCCGGTCAATTGCGGGGCTGGGACAAAGGAACCGTACCACCAAAACACGGCATACGAGGTTTTCGAGGAACCACCCTCCGCTTGAAAGAGTATGCGTCAACAGCCGAAGTGTTGAAAAACGTGTTTGAGTTTGAGGAAACTGACCGGAAGGATAATGCAAGGCATTACACTACCGATGCGCCCATCGGCGGATCGGTTATTATAGAGGAGGCGGAGTCTAAACCCTCGGCAAATGGCCGGGGCACCGTCCACCATGTAGCCTTTCGTGCGGAAGATGATGACGAGCTGGAAACCCTGCGTAAAAAAGTCCTGGAGATGGGACTCAATCCAACGAAAATTATTGACCGGCACTGGTTCCACTCGGTGTATTTCCGTTCACCGGGCGGGGTACTGTTTGAGATAGCAACCGACGGTCCGGGCTACGATGTGGATGAGGATCCCGATAAGCTGGGACAAAAACTTATACTTCCCACCTGGCTTGAACCCAAAAGGGAGATGATCGAAAAACGATTGCCTGATATTAATATATAAATTTTAAAATGATGTCAACTTCAGATAATAATCGAGATATCGAAATTTTGGCTTTTGCAGGCAGTCTCCGAAAGGGGTCCTATAATAAGGCCCTGTTGCGAGCAGCAAAAGAACTTGCTCCCGAATCACTGAACATTCAGATCTTTGATCTGGAAGGTATTCCTCTTTACAATGCGGATGTGGAAGCCCAGGGGGATCCTAAGCGGGTAAGTGAATTTAAAGAAACTATTCGTGAGGCTGAGGGTCTTCTTATTGCAACCCCGGAATATAATCACGGAGTGCCGGGCGTAACCAAAAATGCCATCGACTGGGCTTCACGGCCTGCTAAAAAAGCGCCTTTGAATGAAAAACCCGTGGGAATTCTCGGTGCTTCGCCCGGTATGACGGGATCGGCACGAGGACAAAGCCAGCTGCGACAGGCCTTTGAATTCACTAATTCGTACTGTATGCCACAACCGGAAATACTGGTCTCTCGCGCCCATGAAAAATTCGACGAGGAGGGAGATTTAACGGACGAAGCTACACGCAAGTTCCTGGGTAAATATTTGGATGCGCTGAATGATTGGGTGAATAAATTTACAGGAGAATAACGCCGCAAAACCTGGAGGAGCAGGATGAAAAAAAGGTCATTCTTGGGCTTGCAGAACAAATTAATCTTGATATGGATCAATTTAAGAATAATTTGGACCAGCACACCTTTCGGGAACAGGTTGCTTCGGAGATCAAGGAAGGTATAAGTTATGGTATACAGGGAACACCTGCATTCTTTAACAATGAAAATTTTTATGAAGATGAGTTAAGTTATAAGGTACTACGGGCCGGAGTAGACTATATTTTAATAGAGTAGTGGTATGACTTATGCTATGATAAGTACTAAAATGGACCTTCGCTTTAAGTTAAAGTAAAACTATGGACATACTTTGGGTTGGTGTCGCTTTTATCTGCGGGATGTTGGTTTCCCGTATCAAACTTCCACCGCTGGTAGGCTATTTGGCAGCAGGGGCCGCATTGGGTACGTATGGATATGAAGCTGGAGCCGCACTACACGAAGTGGCGCATCTGGGCGTACTCTTTTTGCTATTCACAGTGGGTCTGCACCTGCGCCTTAAAAATGTTATCCGCTTTGAAGTGCTCGGCACCGGAGGTATTCATTTGCTCATTACAACGGGTATTTTTATTCCCGTTTCTCTGTCGCTGGGATATGACCTTACTTCGTCAGTTATCATCGGGATCGTATTGGGATTCTCGAGTACCGTATTAACGGCCAAAAATCTGGAGCGTCGTGGTGAGCTCGGGGCTTTTCATGGACGTGTGGCTATCGGTATCCTCATTTTGCAGGATATGGTAGCTATTGGCTTGCTCGGCCTGACCAGCGGTACTGCGCCTTCTCCCTGGAGCCTGGCCCTGTTTGGACTCCCGCTTCTTCGACCGGCTATCATAAAAGTGGTGAAGTTAAGTCAGGAAGAGGAGCTCAAGCTGTTGTTTGCCCTCATGCTGGCTATTGGCGGGGGGACGCTCTTTGATGAATTGGGACTTTCCTCGGAACTCGGCGCCCTGGTGGCGGGCATGCTGCTGTCGGGCCACGAGGTGGCTGATGAGCTGAGCGAAAAACTATGGGGACTCAAAGAGGCATTTTTAGTCGGTTTTTTTCTTGAGGTAGGCCTTGCTGGCCTGCCCGAACTGCAAGATTTTTATTTGGTTTTGGCTGCTTTAGCAATACTTCCAATTAAGTCGCTGCTGTTCTTTGGATTGATGCTTGGTTTTAAGCTCCGTGCCCGAACTTCTTTTATTGCAACTATTTCACTGACTTCTTACAGCGAGTTTACGCTGATTGCGGGAAGCGTCGCCGCCTCTGCCGGATTTATACCGCCCGGTGTTGTGGTTGGCTTCGCCCTGCTTACCGCCATTTCGTTTGCTTTGAATGCCCCGCTTTCTATCTGGGAAGATAAGCTTTGGTCGAAATTGGAGTCAAAACTTGTTACCCTTGAACGGGGTGTGCCGCATCCCGACCAGCAGACGATCTCGCTGGGTTCAGCAAACTACTTAATCGTTGGAATGGGCAATGCCGGTCAGGCTGCCTACGACCGGCTTAAGAAACATGAAAAGCATGTAGTGGGACTGGATATAGACCCGGCCCGAATCGAGTACAATCTCGCTGAGGGTCGCCGTGTTATCTATGGTGATATGCAGGATATCGAGCTGTGGGAGAATATAGATCTTACGGATATTTCTTCGGTAATACTGGCCTCGGGAACACCGGAATCCAAGGTTAATGCTACAAAATATCTCCGGGATAACAATTATTTGGGCTCGATCTATGCTCTAACTATGCAGCAGGAAGAACACAATGATTTAGTTCAAGCCGGTGCCAGTGCAGTATGTCTTCCCATCACCCAGGCAGGTGAAAAACTGGCAGAACTTAGTCTTTCAGATGATGACAGTCGCAATGATATTGTTATGGAGACAGTTTAAGTCCTGAATGATTATATTCTGTGAAAAGATTATCACTGTTCGTGGAAATTTCAGTGGTTAAGGCCGTATTATTTAGTAGCACCTCTATTTCAACACATCCTGAAGCGACTCGTCTCTTTCGATTACGGACTTGGCAAACGGGCAGAGCGGAATCACTTTTAAGTCGTTTTTCCGAGCATGATTTACGGCATGTTCAACCAAGGTCTTTCCTATATTTTCGCCTCTCAATTTATCTGATACCTCGGTGTGATCAATAATGATCGTCGGGCAAGGCCTGTACCCTTAGCGAAATTGCCGATATGATGAGTGAAGTGTCCGGCAAGGAAATCACCTATACGGATATACTGGTGCCCGAATTCGAGAATACCCTGGAAGAAATCGGCCTGCCCCAAGAGCAAATTGCCATGAGCGTGATGACGGCCCAAACCTTCGTCAATGGGGCCCTTGATTTTACTTTTGATGATATGAAGAAGTTGCTCGGGCGCCCGCCTACCGGACTTGATACCTTTATCAAGCAATTTATCGAATAATAATCTTCACTCTTATTATATCAGTCCTTATTCAACAGCAAAATGCGGTATTGTTGGCTTCACAAAATCGCTCTCCCTCCATATCCATAGAGTTAGGGAAGTCTGATAACCGTGTAAATGCCCTTTTAGACGGTGCGGTTGCCGGTCAAGGAACACAGCGTGTAACATACTGCGAACGTTGCCCATCAGCGGCGTTGAAGATGACAATAACGGTGGGGACGTATCCGCTTCTTTTTCCTTTGTCTTGCTGAAGTTCAAATTTTTTGACGAGGTCATATGGAAAAGAGGACCCCTATCCCTTAATTACGCTGTTAATCTAATTTCAACCGGGGGCGCGGCCTCTTGGAATGGACTGACAACCACGAGTATCATAGACGGGCTGGACGGGAAGCCCGGGTTAAAGATAACGCATATTAGAAGGTGCCTTATTAACACTTACACACCTTTATCATTTATGAGATTCTTGTAGAAAGAATGAGTCGCCAACTGACTAATATATTACAGCCAAAACACAATCTCTCCTATTGTCCTTGTAAGAAAAATCTTATTAAATAAACAATACAAAAGAGCTTTACAGCTCACTCACCTCCAATTACATATCAAGATGATAACCAATGAATAAGCAAATCAAGGTGATAACCAATGAATAAGCAAAAAAGAGTACAGCAATTATATTCCCGCCGGGGAATAATGGGTTCAGGGATGAATAATTGCTCAAGGTTATGCCACGTTGGGTTCTATGCCATATTAGCGATTGCTATTATGACCTTTTATGGCTGTGAACAGTCTATAAATAATGCTCATGAAGATCCTGTAAATGATAAAGTTCTACCACAAGTTCCCACTGAAATAGCTACAGCAGCAAATGACGGATTGGTTCAGGTGGATATTAGTGGAATAACAGCGACAAACTTTGTTACGGCAGGAACAGGTACTTTTTCCAAGGCTACAGAAACTATTGAGATAGAGATACCTGCTGGTGCAACAATAGAACAAGTTTACCTTTATTGGGCCAGAAGGGGATCTGAGAGCGATCCGGCTCCTTCAGAAATACAAGTGGAGGGAACAATGTATACGGGTAACGTCGTAGGCGGTCCGGTGGATATGGCACCCCCCTTCGAGTCGGAAGCTCCCATTACCCACCGAGTCGATCTTACCGGTGAGGGGATTATAAGTCCCGGAACAAATAATGTTAGTGTGCAGGATGATCCCGAGGATTCAGCTGAAGAACCACTGGGCGCATCTTTACTGGTCTTTTATTCTATGGGCGGAGAAGATTCTGACCTGGTGCTTTATGACGGTGCTGATTTCTTATGGGCTGACGCTACAGCACCGGATGCTGATCAACAAGAAGCTTTGCAAACCGCTGAACCTGTCACTTTCACCTTCGATCCCGCCGGGTCTGACCGGACTGCGGAGCTTACCCTTTTTATAGGGGATGTTGAGATAGCTGATGCCACAGAGAGGCCGAATTCCCTGATAATAACCGTCGGTGACGAATCCCCTATTATATTAGGTTCCGATTCAGGACTGGAGGAAGAGCCTGTATTTCAAGCATTCCAGGGCGCAGAATGGGATAATTTTATTCATTCCATAAACATACCGGCAGGTGTCAGCGAAGTAACGGTAGAACCAATTTCCGGTACGGGTGATAATCCCGCTTCACTGGCCTGGTCGCTGGCGGGTCTGTCTGTTTCCGTTCCAACACAAGGTGGCGGACAAGGATGTACGCCGGGATACTGGAAACAGCCGCATCATTTTGATTCGTGGACATCCTATAAGCCTGACGACAGTATTGAAGATCCCTTTGATGTTCCAGGTTCTTTGAATCTTGCTCGACCAGAGCAGGGAAAAGTCGAAGATCTGACATTGTTGGAAGGACTTGAATTGCGGGGTGGAAAAGTCAACGCTCTTGTACGTCATGCGGTAGCTGCGTTATTGAACGCGTCCAACCCCGATGTTAGCTATGACCTGTCCGTATCTGAAGTAGTTGAAAAATTCAATGAAGCCGTAAGTGGTGGTAATATTAAAGCTACCAAAAATGAATTCGAGTCCTTCAACGAACAGGGCTGTCCATTAAATTAATGAAATGCCTATTGATATTGTTTGTGCCCTTCCGGTAGTTTGCGAAGAAGTGGTTTAAAATCAACTATCAATCCACTTAAAAGCGGGATCGAAGGATCCCGCTTTTTCTTTTTCCTGCAATCAGGTGAATCTATATACTCCACAACAGGGGCAATGAAATCTACATGTATCTTTCCCTATTCAGAAATCTCTCTTATGCTCATTCTGTTGATTCTGCTCTACCATCCATGGCAGTTCCAATTCCATTCAGCGGGAAAAAATAATTAAGAAATCAGGCTTTCGAAGGGATCACTTCCAGCTTTTTGCCAGCAAAGCGCCCTGATTTCCCTTACATAAAGTTCAGTTTTTATACTACACATCGTCCTTTTACTTCTTTCTATAATTAATCACGATAATATATAGTTTGAAGCCATAGTTTAAGCGAATTGGGAGTACTCGAGAGGGCAGATGGATTTCAATGGATGATGGGACATGGAATTTCGAGCACTCATCTATTTCTGGATGTTGGAGTTTGTGACGGCGCCAATATTTTGTAAATGTAGCATTTAGAATAATTACTACTGAAGGAGGCATAGTGACAGACCCGATAGGTTTTGATCATATTATCAGCTCGAATATTCAATTAACAGAGCCGCGGGTACAAAACCTGGCCGATTTGATATTCCATCCCGTGGAACAGCGGAGTGAAAAGGGGGAAGTAATTTTGGGGCATGATAATAAAAAGTTCGTCAGGATATCCCTGCGTAGGTTCCGCTATATCCATTTTCAGTTATACAAACGTTTTCGTGAGAAGAATATCCAGCAGGCGGATACCGTGCTCCTTGCGGGCGTTCCCGGCAGTAACGAGATGTTCCAGGCCATTCTTTTTTCGGCGTTATCTTCTTATGGTGTTCGCGTATTGATGCCGATGTTTATGGAGACGAATGAACTGGACGCCTGGATTACGGGTTCAGAATGCCGGGGAGCGATCATTCCGATGAGTGAAATTCACCAGTTAGATCACCATGAGAAGACTAAAGAGATTGTTAATGAAATCGCCAGAAAGGTTGAAAAGCGTGATCTTTGGGTCTGGGATACTTTCAACTCTTTTGAAATTCGGCACTGGTTGAGTGGCGATCTACCCGGCGACGATTTTCGATTAGATCCGCTTGTCAGCGAGATTATCCAAAAGACTAATCTGGACCAGGAAGCCTTAATCATTACAACCTCTGGATCCACGGGTCGATCCAGGTTGGTTGTCTATCACCAGGGCGCCTTTGTCAAAAGCTGCCTGAGCTGGCAGATGGCCGGGATGCTGGATAAAACCCGCCTTGGCGGGCGGGGCTTTACGCCCCTTTTTACCCATACTATGGGGATCCGAACCTTCTTTAATGCACTGTGGACTGGAAATCCTGTGTGCCTGATCAATACGGAGTGGTTCGAGGAGCACCCGGAGATTGTGAGGTACTTTCTGCTGAAAATGAAACCGGAGCATATTACTGGTGGGCCGGCCGCCTACCAGCTCTTGCTCGAGATGACGAGAAATTTCCCGGAGCTGATTCCGGTTTTTCGAGACAATTTTAAAACGCTGGTATCCAGCGGCGCCCCGTTTGATTCCAAATTGGTGCAAGAGCTCCAATCTATCTTCGAGCTACCGATCCATAATGCGCTTGGTACCACCGAGACTCAACAGGTGACCAATACCCTATTAGACGATCCGAGTATAGATCGTGTAACCGGCCACCTTGGTGGCCCGATACCCGGCGTGACCCTGGGCTTGAAACGAGACAAAAGTGAATATACCTATCAGCTTTTTATCAAGTCCCCCTTCGGATGTTCTGGAATTTTAAGCAACGAGGGGAAAATTTCACAGGATGAGTATTTCTTTTCAGGGGATATCGTCGAATTGAAAAATGGGCAGCTCCTGTATTACGGCCGGGATGACAAAGATTTTTTCAAGGATGGGTTCGGCGTTAAAATACCGATACAGAGTGTACGCGGATATTACCGGGAGCTTGGATCGAACGTCTCCTACATCGACTTTTTCATCCTGCAGGGAGAGCCGGGACTGGCGGCCCTAGTGTTTGTCAAAAAATCATCGTACTCGGCGGGAACAGTAACCGATAAGCAGATCGTATCCTCCATTGGAAACAGGATTGAGGCAATTAATGAGCAGTTATTCAGGGAATTAAGTCCGTTTGAGTTTCGTCATCGTGCGGTACGGCGTTTTACCATCGTAAATGCAGAGCCTCCAACAACGGTAAAGGGGAACATCTCTCAAAATCTGATCCAGAAACGATATGCTTCGTTGATCCAGGCGTTAAGAAAATATTTTGTCTCTGAAGACTGGATACATACTGTCAAAACCCGCCAGGTCCAATTCGATGCTTTCACAGAGCATGCCAATTTCTACGTTGGGCGGTACCTCCGGGATCTTAAAATGGATGTTGTGTATCACAGGGCGAAAAAAGACACGCTATTTACAATAAAGGAAGGCAAAGAGGTTGGGATTCTGGACTTGGTCGGTGGATACGGCGGTAACCTGCTGGGGCACAATCATCCCATGTTGCAAAAGATCTCAAGTGAATTTATGGAACAGAGTGCCGTTTCCATCTCAAACCAGGGAAGTATCCACAATGAAGTGGGCCAGTTGGCCGAGAAGCTGAACAGCATCATGAGGCGGGAAACCGGCAGGAATTTCCGTGTTTGTTTGGGTTCAACCGGAGCAGAAGCCGTGGAGATGGCGCTTCATCATGCCTGCCTGGAGTGGAGAAATAGATTAGAGAAGATGAAACAGCTTCAGTTTCAAAAATTTGGAAATGATGATGAGGGAGTGGTTCGGAAAATATGGGACCAAAATTGGCAAAAAATTGAGTCGGCCCGGCTTAATGTCATCACCTTGAAATCCGCTTTCCACGGGCATTCATCCGGGGCCCGATCCCTTATCGGCAGCTGGGAACAGCGCAGCAAATTTACCAATATGTTGGTCCTGGATTCTTGTTCCATTGACGATAGCGGTCCCGATTGGCGCGATCAGGTAATACGGCATATGGAAGGTGCGCATATTGATCTTATCCTACTCAAGAGGAAAAAAGGCCATCTACAGACCTACGCCCAAAAAGAATCAACCATCATCGCTGCAATAACCGAACCGATTACGGGCGAGGGGGGAGTCCGAGAGGTTAACAGGGAACTGTTAACCTTTCTGGCAAATTTTGAATTTCCACTTATACTGGATGAAATACAGAGCGGGCTCGGTCGATCTGGAAAATTTTTGGCCTCGCAAGGAGTGGCTGGCAATTATTATCTGCTGGGTAAATCACTGGGTGGTGGATTAGAGAAGATTTCTGCCTTATTGGTGGAAAAAAACCGTTACATCGATGAGTTCGGCAAGTATTATACTACTACCTTTGGGAATGGAGAACGGGCGGCGCGTACAGGGCGAGAAACGTTAAAGCTGATCGAAACCCTCGGAGTGCCCGCCCGTGTCCGTCAAAAGGGAGCCCGGATTATGGATCGCCTTGGCGAAGTTACCGCTCAATATCCCGACGTTTTTGAGAACGTTTCCGGTAGTGGGCTGATGCTTGGTATCCAGTTCAGGGACTTTTCAACCCTGGATAATATCTTTCTTCGGCTGATGTATAACCGGGAATTTCTGGGGTATGTATCGGCGTCTTACCTGCTGAATCGCCACAATATCAGGATACTTCCCACACTTTCCGCGCCCAATATGTTGCGTATTGAACCATCGGCATTTATCACGGATGAGGAGATCAACAGGCTGGGTTCAGCATTGGAAAAATTAGCTGGGCTTATCCGAAGCCGGTCGCTGTACGAGCTATTCCTCCATTTTATGGAGGGTGATCCCTTTGATGACCATAAAGGCCATAAGCCTCCGGACGGATGGATTTATCCGGGGTTGGATCCCCCGCAAAAAGGAGCCAGGCAGGTTGTATTTTTGGCCCATTTTACCTCTCCAACCGATGAGCTTCGCATCCTTGAACCAACATTTGCCAACGCTTCCGATACCGGGCTTCGACTCTTGTTTAATCATCTTCAGGTACTGATGCAGATGAGACCATTCACGCTCTTCAGTAAGAATCTTTTTGGAGGCCGCGTCCATTTCCAGATAAAGATTATACCACTGGGTTCAGCCGAGCTGGAGCGTATGCACAGGGAGGGTAAAAAGAGGGAAATTATTGTAAAAATTCAACAAGCAGTGGATGAGGCCGCCCGGGAAGGAGCCAAAATCGTGGCCCTGGGAGGCTACACCTCTATCTTTACGAGCAACGGGATGGCCCTGGTGAAACCGCCAAATACGAAAATTATCACGGGCAATACGTTGACAGCTGCTTCTGGTATCACCCAATTATTGCACGAGATGAAAACCCGGTCAGACTTTAATAGCGAGCAGTGTACGCTGGGTATTGTTGGGGCTGCCGGAAATATCGGACGGGCGATAACGGCCTATTTGGCAAAAAAGGCTCAGTTCTTTAAAAAAATCAACTTGATTGTCCACACTAAGAAACAGCGACAGTGGCTAGAAGATCAACTACAAACGGCGATAAAATATTTACCGCTGATCGAAATTATCTGTCGTACGGATATGGACTATTTGCGGGAGTGCGATGTCATTGTGATCACCACAAATACCAACAAACCGCTGGTCTTTCCACAGCACATCAAGCCCCATTCCCCGGTCCTTATTTCAGACAACTCTGTCCCAAGTGCGGTATCCACGGAGGTCATTGAACTGGATCAGGTTACGGTACTCCCATTTTCTTCGTATCTAAAACTTCCCATGGATCCGGGGTTTCTCATCAGTTCTCATACGCCCCGGGGAGCGGCATTCTGTTGTGCCGTAGAAGCCATGCTTTGCGGGCTGGAAGAGGTTACTGTGCCTCTCAAGGGGCCTGTGGAAGAAGCGTCAATTGAACTTATGGTAGAGCTGGCTGAAAAATGGGGTCTGTTCGGTGAGTTCGGTACCGTAAGAAGTTTTAAAAGCGATGCGTATATCTAATTTTTTATATGATTTTGGGATTGCTCAGGATGACCCGGCAACGGAGCTGAAGGCACTGAATCTCAAACCGGGCGATCGCGTGCTGTGCGTGGCCAGTGCTGGTGAAGTTCCGCTGGAATTGCTGGTCAACAGCGAGGAATCTATTGAAATTGATGCCGCCGATATTTCGGAGCAGCAGCTTTACCTTTCAAATCTTAAGCTGCAGGCCGCTGTGGAACTCAAAAGTGGCGATGCTGCCCGCTTTTTGGGATATCAACGTGCCGATCCATTGAGCAGAAAGCAGTGGTTCGATGAAATAAAAGTTTCTCTTGGGAAGGAGGAAATCCTGTTTTGGATGAACAATCCGGTAATTTTCGAAAAAGGACCCATTCAGTACGGTCGATATGAAACCTATATCGCCCGCTTTGCGCCCTTCGGCCGATGGCTGATGGGAGGCAGTCAAAAGATTATGGGACTGTTTGACTGTACGGAAATTGATCAACAGAAAGTGTATTTCGATGAGGTGTTAAAGACGGGGCTGCTAAAGATTCTTTTCAAACTGATATTCCACCGGCGCCTGTACCGGAACAGGGGGATATCCGATCAGGGACTGATGCACATGGGAGATCAAAATGTTGGGGTGCGGTTCTTTCAAAAATTCAGGGGATTCTGTACCAATACGCTGGCCCGGAATAACTGGTACCTCCAGTTCATGCTGTTTAACCGGGTGATGTTTGAGGAGGCATTGCCCGGCTACCTGCAGCCCCATACTCAAAAGAAATTAAAAGCTGAACACCATCGGTTGAAATTTATAAAAAAATCATACACAGATTGCGTGGAAGAATTTCCGGTCGGTTATTATAGCAAGTTCGCATTTTCAAACATCAGCGACTGGCTGACAGCCAGTGAGATGATGTATCTGATGGATGTGATTGCTGGGCGAGCCGGCCCGAACGCAGTCGGGTTAATACGGTATATCTACTCGTCTGGCCTCACTCCAGAAGCATTGCATGAACGGGTCCAATTGGATTCGGTCACTGGAGAACAGTTATTGCTGGAAGACCGGTTTCCCTTCTACAACCTGCTGCCTGTTAACTTTACCATTACTGCAAGCGACAACGTTTAAAACAACAAGATGACAAATCAATCGTATTATCAGGCAAGGGAGCTGGAAGAGGAATGGAATGAGAAAATGCTCGCTGTCGCACAGGAATCTCCGGTGGAGTCTGGCGGATTTCACATATTGTTTGATCGCTCGCCGGATATATTTACGATCCCCAAATTGACTTCCTACCGGTATCGCTGCGGGGGATTATTTAGGAAAGATGAGATGCTGGGTTACGCCATAGCGACCTTTCAAAAAAGATATATCTACCATCAGCGTCTTGCAAATGTGATGTATGTGGGAAATATGCATGTCAAGGAGGAGGGAAGGGGAGCGGGATTCTTCTACAGGATGTCCAATTTCTTTTTTGGGGGACTAGATCCTGATGTGGAATATTTCTATGCATACATAATGGAGAACAATGAACCGGCCCTGAATCTTGTCAACCGCCGCCATCCCCGATTCCCCGATGCACCTTATGCAAAAAAAGTAGGACTAATTTCCATGGTGAATATCTTGCTCACTATTCCCGTGCGGATGAGCCGGAAGTACACTGTTCGAACAGCCACTTATGACGACATTGATCCGATCGTTGAACTGCTCCAGGAGGAATATTCAATCCGGTTCCTGGCACCGGAAATGAACAGGGATATTTTTCTGAGGAACCTGAAACAGCGACCCAATTTTGGTATAGAGAATTACGCAGTGGCGTTGACAGGCAATCAAATTGTTGGTGTATGTTCTTGCTGGGACATGACTTCTTTTAAGAAAAACAGGGTATTGAAGTATGGCGTCGCGTTTGGGATGATTAGGTTACTGTATAATGCAGGGGCTCCGCTTTTGGGCATCCCATCCCTGCCCAGCCCGGGGGAAGCGTTTCGGGATATTACCATAGCAGAATATGCGGTCAAAGATCGAGAGCCCGCTATCATGGAGGCCTTGTTAAGATATGCTTACAATGAATTCAAACGGCAGGAGTATCATTCGATCATTTTGGGCGCCAGTGTTGACGATCCGCTGTTATCATTTACCAAGAATTTCTATACCAAGCACGTTCGTTCTCATGTAGTGCTGGGGTCGATGCAGTGGGAAAAGCTTGTAGAAAAAGAGAATATACCACTAATCTATGCTGATGCAGTCCAGATATAGTTTTTGATATATCAAAAATTGTAAGATAACTTCTATGCCATAGAAAGATGGCAAACCAATTATTACAACGTGTTAAGAGAAAGCCTCCATTAATCTTTCATTAAGTTAAAAGTCCACCGAGAACCGGAATCAGGAAACAATTACCAGCTTCCGTGTAATTTATTGAATTACATAGGTATATTAAGTTTTTGAGTTGAAGATAACCCTCAAAAAAAGTAAGTTTATTTGCATTAAAACATAAAAAAGGGAAAAGAGGGAGAACAAGTATGTTCAATATCAAATATATCTTACCATATTTATTAGTAGTAACGTTAATATCGGCATGTGATAAAACGCCGCAATCGGCATCGCCGGACGCTAACGAGCCTAATATCAGCCAACAGCAGTCGGCAAGTCATAACGCATCAAGTAAGTCCTTTGATCTTGTAGTCGGACCGAGCGAAAGTATCCAGACAGCTGTCAATCAGGCGAATGCCGGAGACAAGATATTAGTCGACGGGGGCAGCCACGCTGAACAGATCCTGATCAATAAGGATTTAACCCTTGTTGGTCAGAACAACGCTACCATTACACAGCCGCAATCGGTACAATCTTATAACCTGGCAGAAAGTGGCAGTGCCTGGCGGCCGCTCATTTTCGCTAATGGGGGTACGATACAAAATGGCGCTGCCAGCGGCTCTCAAACAATTGATGTGACCGTGCGCGGCTTTATCATTGATGGAGAATCCAGTTCGGAATCTGGTTTAACCGGCGTTCTTTTTCGGAATGTCCAAAGCTCCGGCGGCATAGCCGACGTAACGGTTAAAAACATGGATCTCGAAGGTAGTGGAGCCACGTTCGGGCTTATTGCTTACGGCGACAGCAAAGTGACTTTTGCTAACAACGAAATCAACGGTGTCGAGCGTGGTGGAATCGGTGCGAACGGTGACGGTGGAGCTCATCCCTCCCCGGACGTGATCGTAAAAGATAATGTTATCGTCGGCTCTGGTAATCCCAATAATGCCCCAAATGGGATACAAATCGGCTACGGTGCAAAAGGGAAAGTATCCGGCAACACGATCTCTCAAATCCACTATTCAGGACCCGTCTGGAGCGCATCCGGAATTCTTATTTTTGAGTCTGATAACGTGAAAATTCAGAATAATACGGTCAAAGATGCTGACCGGGCTATTGCAGTCAGTTCATGGGGTTGGTTTTCGGATACTGCTGATGGCAACAGCATAACCAGAAATACGATTGGTGATTCTGATGGCGGTATTGTAGTACAGAGCAAATCCTGGGATAACATCTTAAGCACCATGAATTCAACGGCAAATAACAACACGATTGTCCGTAATACTGTGGAAGGTACCGGGAGCGGAATAGGCATCCACGTCTATGCCGAAGATCTTTCAGACAGTTACGATCCCGCCGTTGGAAATAATAAGATTATTAATAATCAGATAGATAACTTCAATACTGCAATAGAAACCGATGGCAGTGGAGGTAATAAGGTTCAGGCTAATAATCATCCCTTTAGCCCGTAACACCTACACAATAAGGTCGACTTTTACAGCGGCCTTACCATAGAACTCTGATTTATTTCTGTTTTGAAACGGGCCAGTCTTAGCGGACTGGCCTTTTTTGTTTGCTGTAAGTTAAATGCCATACCAAAACCAAGGGGGAAAGGAGGGTGAAAGCCCGGTTCTCTGCTTCTGACTGAATGATGGAGAGGGGGGAGACTAACATCTTCAACCTGTCATTGATTCCCAAATCGGCTGATGGAGTCTTATTCGCATGTAATGAATATCCTATATTCTAAGCATTATACTCAGAAAATCCCTTTTAAAAAGGGGATGCTGAGGGTACCTGCTGAGACACCTGTTTACTGAAAAGACGTATTTGATTCCGTAAAAAGGCGATTGCCCGAAGTTGCATTTTTTCAAGTAATTTCCAGGTTCGCCATCATACCCGCATCTTCGTGTTCAAGATTATGGCAGTGAAAAACATACAAGCCTTTCGGAGCGTCGAATGTCACAATCACGCGAACTCGTTCCCCCGGCATTACGAGGACGGTATCTTTCCAGCCGGTTTCGGTTGGAATAATGTCCCGGTTTCCGGTGCGGCTTAATACTTTAAATTGTACAGCATGAATATGCATGGGATGAGGGACCGCGGAATTATTGATGAATTCCCATATTTCCGTATCTCCCCGGGTTATTTCTTCATCGACTCGAAGCATTTCAAATAAACGACCATTTATGGTGTGGCCCCTCATCATCTCCATATCTACTTCAATACTTCGGATTCGCAGGGCGTCCTCCTGGGAAGGAAAACTGATATCAGAGAGTTGTTGGGGAAGATCTACAGGAGAGGATGAACCGGTCTTGTTGCCTATACGAAATTCCATCAGTGAAAATTCACTGCCTTGCTCCGGTCCCCCCTGTCCCATCATTTGTGACATGTTTCCCATCATTCCACCGTTTGAAGGCACTGAGAAGGACTTGCTGATTAGTTCTGCAGAATTACCGCTGAACCCATTGGAAAAATCCATCAATATATCGGCCCGTTCTCCGGGAGCCAGCAAAAGTTCGGTTGTTTCAACAGGGCGGGGTAAAAGTCCCCCGTCGGATCCAAGCACGGTAAATGAATTCCCGTTGCGCAAAGCAATATTATAAATACGAGCATTTGAACCATTAAGCAACCGCAACCGGTAGGGACGGGGCTGTACTTCGTGATAAGGACTGGGTACTCCATTAACCAAAATATGATCGCCCAGGTAGCCAGTCATCATGCGTTCCGGCATGGAAGGGTCATAGTAGATCGTTCCGGAAGAGTCAATTTTTCGATCCTGAATGACCAGCGGAAGTTCGAATTCCCCGGAGGGCAGGTTCAAGGCTTCCTCTTCATCGTCCGTTACGATAAAAAATCCCGCTAATCCCCGATAAACCTGTGGGCCTGTGATTCTGTGTGGATGCGGATGATACCAATAGGTCCCAGCTCGCTGATTGATCTTAAAATCATAGGAATAGCTTCCTTCCGAAATGACATCCCTGGGGTGTCCGTCCATCTCAGGCGGTACAATCATTCCATGCCAATGGATAATGCTTTCCTCACCAATATTGTTATGGAATTGAACCTGAAATCGCTCTCCTTTTTTTATGCGGATGGTTGGTCCCGGTAAACTTTCATTAAACTGAAGGCCGTCTAATGTGTATTGTTCAGCAATAGTTAGGTTATCTCGAGACGCCCGTAATTGATCGCTGTCCAGGATATCCGGTAATTGCAGGGGATAGCGATAGCTATCCGGTTTATAAGCACCACCATTCGTGCAAGATGTAATAACAGAAGGTGCCAACCAGAAACCAGCACTGGCCCCAGCATATTTCAAGAAGGCCTTTCTATCCATTTTCCGCTATTTGAGCAATTCCTGTTTTCGCTTATTGAACTCCTCTTCATCAATTTCGCCATTGGCATACCGTCGTTCGAGTATGTCCATTGGTGTTTCTTTACTCCGATTGTTTTGTTTAGCCCTTATCAGGGCTCGAATGGCAAATACGACCAGTACTATGATTAAAAACCACCAGAAGAACATCATCCATCCACCTCCAAAGAAATTGAAATCATGCATAAAACCCTTGTTTTTATGTTAATTTGTATTGTTTTTATCGTCAAAGCAACAGAATAAACCGCTAAAACCACATGCGAACGCCTCCGAGCAGACTCAGGTTGCTAACATGTCCGCCCCTAGCGCGCGCCATATCGGCGGTTTCGCCCAGCTTGCGCTCCCAGTTGATCCCGATGTAGGGCGCAAATTCCCGCTGCAATTCATAGCGAAGCCGGAAGCCGAGTCCGACGTCGTTAACTCCGGATCCGACGCCCCACTCGGGGACCTCCTGGACGGCAATGCTGGTTTCGAAGATCGGCTGGCCGATCAGTCGCTGGGTAAACAGCAGGTCATATTCAGCTTCCAGAGAGGCCGAAATATCGCCGTCTTCACTTATGAACATACCGCCGTCGACATGAAAGAAGTAAGGGGCCATGCCCTGAAGTCCCAGTACCGCAAGGGCGCGTGAGTTGTTTCCGTTTCCTTCATAAGCAAGGTCATACCGGACGCCGGTCTGCACATCGAAATAGGGGCCGATGGCCCGGCTATACAAGCCCTGGAATTCCATTTCGGCTTCGTTTTCGGTAGTCAGCGCTTCTCCGTGTGACTTAAACCAGAATTTATTCAGGTCCTTGCCCGCGTAGCCCTGCACTTCCCACATC
The DNA here is from genome assembly GCF_041642155.1 of Fodinibius sp. Lineage (NCBI taxonomy): Bacteria > Pseudomonadati > Balneolota > Balneolia > Balneolales > Balneolaceae > Fodinibius > Fodinibius sp. Next base: position 2,341 of record NZ_JBEPWZ010000020.1, on the reverse strand, counting down.
AGGGGATTGACGCCGTTCACGCTGCGGTATTCCAGCTTTTCAGCGATCAGATAGACGTAGGTTTTATTGTCCATCATCAGGTCGTTGCTGAACTCGGGAGCCTTTTGAGCAAGTGCCGGGCTACCGGCTATTACAATGAGAGCAAAAGCAGTGAGAATGAATGTTGACGCGTGTTTAATCAAAGTCATGTTCTTGCAAATTTGTATGTCTGGTAAAATTCGTTCGTAAAAAGTTCGTTGGATTCCATTTATGAATAATCCTGTCCATAAATGCTGCCCTCTTCATCGGCCACCTGTACTACACGGAACATGCCCCGCTCCATGTGATAAAGGATGTGGCAGTGGAAGGCCCAGCGCCCTTTGTCGCGCGGCGTTACGAGGGCCGAAATCCGCTGGGCCGGCTGTACGAGCAGGGTATGCTGCCGGGGGTTGTGCTGCCCGTTTCCGTTTTCCAGCTCCATCCACATACCGTGCAGGTGAATGGGATGTTCCATCATCGTGTCGTTAACCAGCGTCAGCCGCAGCCGCTCGTTGTGTGTAAACTCGATAGGACCGTCCACCTCGTGAAACTGCTCGCCGTCGAACGACCACATGTAGCGCTCCATATTGCCGGTCAGGTGCAATTCCACTTCCCGCTGGGCATCGCGGGTATCCCGATTGGGACGCAGACTCCTGAGATCGTTGTACACCAGCACTTTTCGCCGGTCATTACCCAGGCCTATGCCCGGCTCATCCAGCCGGTCGAACTGATTTTGGGCAATGGCTGCCGAACCGGGACCGTGTTTGTCGGGACCATGCTTGACGGGTTTCTTACCATTGCCGGGCATGGGCATCTCATCGTGATCCATGTCGCCGTGATCCATATCTCCATGGTCCATGCCTTCCATGTCATCATCTTCCATATCCATACTGTCCATGTCCATTGCCATACCCATATCTCTCATACTGCGTTTGGGACGCGGCCGAGGCTTTGGAACCTCTGCAGACATGCCTTCGCGCGGGGCCAGCGTGCCGCGCGCATAGCCGCCGCGGTCCAGGGATTCCGCAAAAATGGTGTAGGGCATCTCCTCTTTGGGCTCAACGACAACATCATAGGTTTCGGCAATACCGATGCGGAATTCATCAACAGGGACCGGCTCCACATTTTGACCATCGGCTTGTACGACCGTCATCTCCAGGCCGGGAATGCGAACGTCAAAAGCAGTGGTACCCGCCGAGGCGTTGATAAATCGCAGCCGCACTTTTTCACCTTTCTTGAACAAGGCATTCCAGTTGGAGTCCGGTCCGCGACCGTTCATAAGGTAGGTATAGGTGGCACCGGTGACGTCCACCAGATCGGTCGCGCTCATGCGCATTTTCCCGAATGAGAGATAATCTTTTACGGCATCACCGAAGCCGTCTTTCTTTACATCATCAAAAAATTCTCCCAGCGTTCGTTTCTGGTAATTATAGTACCCTTCCTGTTTAACGTTGTGTGCCAATACATTATAGGGATCTTCAAACGTCCAGTCAGAGAGCACCACCGGGTACTCGCGATCGTATTTGACCGGATCTTCCCCGGCCGGGTCAACGATCATGGGGCCGTAATGGCCGAGCTGTTCCTGCAGGCCCGAATGGCTGTGGTACCAGTAGGTGCCGCTTTGCCGCACCGGATAGCGATATTCAAAGGTTTCGCCGGGTGCAATACCGTCAAAACTTACCCCGGGAACCCCATCCATTTGAAAGGGCAGCAGGATACCGTGCCAGTGAATAGAGGTTGTTTCGTCCAGTTCATTGGTTACCCGTAACATTACGTCTTGCCCTTCTTTCAGGCGAATGAGGGGGCCGGGTACGGTGCCATTCATTCCAATGGCCTGTCCTTGTTTTCCATCTATCATATGTGGCATTTTACCAATGGTAAGATCAATTATATTGTCAGGCCCCTTCGGCCGAAGCACTTCCCGTTGATTAAATCCTGCAAGTGCATAGGTCGGCAGAATCGAACTTACTCCTGCCACGGCCGCTATGGATGCGGTATATCGTAGAAAACGGCGGCGTGTTATATTGTTATTATCCTCACTCATAACGGTGTTTTGCGTTGTCTTCAATTTGTGTAAAGGATTGGTTTGAATTCGAAATAGAACAGAAAGATAACAGGGAAACCTTAAATTAAGCTTAAAGCATTAATGACCAGAGTCTGTTATCTTAGGTTTGTTATTAAGGAATGCATACTGATAATCTCTTTTTATGTGGATATTTTTAGTAGAAGATGAAAAGCAGCTTGCCAGTTCCCTTAAACGGGGACTGGAAGAGGAAGGTCATGTGGTGGAAATGATGCATGATGGGGAAGAGGCCGAGCTACA
>NZ_JBEPWZ010000019.1:0-26132 GCF_041642155.1 Fodinibius sp. | reverse complement strand
GTTCAGGTACCAGTGGAAGTCCACCGACGTGATTTTCCCCACGCGCCGGTTGGTCAGCATCTCTTTCAGCTTGGTGTGGTGGGGGCTGTAGCGGTAGTTGAAGCCCACAATCAGTTCTCCCTGGGAGTCCTCCTCGGCGTCCAGGATCGCCTGGCACTTGTGCTCATCGGTGGTCATCGGCTTCTCCGTCAGCACGTCAAGACCGCGGTTGAGTCCCTCGATAATAAACTGGTGATGGGTCGCATCCACGGTGGTCACAATCAGCATGTCCGGATCGGTGGTGTCCATCATCTCGTCAAAATCGGTGAAGGTCGGGCAGTCGGCCCCGATATACTCTTTGCCGTACTCCAGCCGGCCCGGGTTGATGTCGCAAAGCCCCACAAATTCCGTAATATCCCCGTAGCGCTCCTGCACCGTCCGACCCCAGAAGGTAATCCCCCGGATGCCGGTGCCCACCAGGGCGATTTTCCGGGTCTGCGCTTTCCTGCGGGCTCCCTCAAACGCCCCTATCGGCCGGGCCAGCATACCGCCGGCAAAGGCACCTGTCGTACTCTTTAGAAAATCCTTGCGTGTTATCTTTTTCCGTGTCATAAACTTACCCTTATTTTTTTAATTAGTGAGATATGTAAAGCTACCTCAAATTATTTATTTCATTAAGTCAAAGGTTACGGCTGTTCTTCAGTGAAATTATACATCCGTCCCTGCCGAATTTCCAGCTACCGGTTGCATCTTCTGTTATTTGCGACTGAAGACCGGTTGAATCGGTTTATTAGTCATCATATGTGTTGAATTCACCCAATCCTTCGGTCTTTCCTTTAGGATTACGGCCGGCTGGATTCCATGAACAATTTTCCAGTTTTCAAAACGGCCTAAAAAATTGCACTCATTTTAAAATAATTTACCGTCTTATCTTTGCAAATATAAAATCCATCTGCAAAAAATTATTAAAGACGTATCTATTTAACCGGTTACTTGATATATAACATGAAAAAAGGAAAAAGACAATTTTTCATAAAGCAAGCTGCATTCGAGTGGTTACGGTCTTCCCATTGGAGAGCAGCAGAAGTTACGCCAAATCGTTTTTCAGCGGGTTAGTATACATCCATGGGCATGTTGTCACGCAGCTGAATTTTTATAAAGCGGGTATCATGAGTTCAAAACCGGTGCGTGTAGCTTACTTTTAAAGCACCGGAACGTTGCGACGTTCGAAGACCGACGCCTCTGTCTATCCAGTTATGCTTGTAGACCACATACAGGTCAGAACCCGGCGTGATTATCCATCGCAGCCGGTTGTTTATCGCCAGCAAATCACTGAGATTATCAAATTGAATATTCGTAGTCAAAAACAGGGAGGTAGTGAAATCAAGATTAGCTTCAAATCGGACCAGATCGGTTGAAAACTTTTCCTCAACGTTCACATCCGTCCGGATATATTCGGGTGACAGTTCAATGCCGGGGAATGGTCGTACGGTAACCTCCGCCCCGTATTCTATCCGGCTGCCGGACCAAAAACCGCCTCCTTCGAAACTTGCCTCAAGGGATATTTTCCGATACGAGGCAGTCTCCATTTCAACACTGGCCAACCAGTTCACATACTCATCAACCGGCAAAATAACAGAACCGTCTCTTTTGATGTCAAAAGGCTGCTCGAGACGCTCATAATTTCTGGTGACACTGAATGACAGCTGATCATCGCTCACCAACTCTATGTCGAACAGCGTAAAGGTCAGGTATTGAGTCAGCAAATCGAAATCGAGATCGGTCAAATGCTCAAACCGAATACCCCATCCCACCTGACGGATGATCTCGCTGTCGGAGAATTGCGGGGTGTAATCAATCGTCGGCTGCAGGCGGCGAAATGCGTTGCGGGGCGTAAATCCCAAGGCGGGATCGAATGCCTTGCCGAACTCACGGTAGGAAACATGCGCGGACCAGGGCTGATTGGGGAAATTAAGGCGAAATCCCCGTGAAGAACGGTCCCATACATCAGTATCAGTGGTGTCATCTGATGCGAAAGGCGAATTATGAAATACAAAGAAAGCCTGAAACTGCAGGTTATTGCGTCCCATGAAACGAGAGGTGCCCAGGTCCAGATCTCCTCCCAGCGTATACCGCTCCTGAAGGCTGGGCCTATCATCTATGGCATCGCGTGCAGATCGACGCGTGTAGATTAATCCGGCCGTACTTTCAGAACCTAAATTTCGTTTAACCCGGGCTACCGAAAAATTTTCGGGCCGCACATCATCCTTTTCTCCGGTGCGCACGTGCAGCAGCGCCAGGTTATAATCCCCGGTATTCCCCAGCAGGCGAGTCCCATAGGTAATCGGAACCGGCGCCCCGTCACGCAAGCCAATCCTCCGGCTGAAATAGGGGTTTACTCCACTTGCGGGTGCAAATTCGTAGATATTGGCTCCCTCCAGGAAAAAATCCCGTTGTTCGGGAAACTGCAGGGGAAAACGAGTTAAATTTACCTGCCTTTGGTCAACCTCTGCCTCAGCAAAATCAGTATTGAAAGTCAGCGATGCCTTAAGACTGGGAGTAATACTGTAATTGATATCAAGTCCCCCGTCAATTTTGGCCTGGGTATCATCGCCTGCGTCAAGTCGCTGCTCGGAACCGTTCAACACCCCGAAAGGTACCACCTCAAGACCCAGTCCCTGCGACATCCCGGTAAGGCCGGTAAGCAGGCCGGCATCCTGCGGACGATCGATCCCCTGGTTCCGGCGGTAGCCCGACCATAGCGCCGTCTCGCTTTTTCTGCGGATGACCCTCATAAAATTAATCCCCCAGCGATCACTTTCAATATCGAAGTTCAGTGTTCTGAACGGAATTTTGATCTCGGCCGACCATCCGAACTCACTGATGATAGTACGGGCATCCCAGATCCCATCCCAGTTGAGATTGATACTATTCCCCTGTCCCGTGCTGATAAGTCCGTCGGTCCGAAGTCCGTTGGGATTGATTTCCATAAAATAAGCACTCCGCTGATCATTAAAGGTGTCGAATATCCAGGTAAAACGCTCGTCAGCAACAATGCGCACATCACGTCGTTTCTGGTTAGCCTTTATACCAGACGGATCACTGTCATAAAGCATTACCCCCAGGTAAAGATATTCTTCGTCATAGGCAATTCGAACTTCCGTGCGTTCGGATGCTATAACTCCTTCATTCGGCTCTCGTTGGCGAAAACCGGTAGCTGGTTTAATAGTATCCCAAAAGTTTTCTTCTATTTTACCGTCAAATATAACTTCCTCCCCGGACTCAAGCTGATAGGCTTCAATCTGCTTGCGTCCGGGAAACTCCTGAGCAGGTAACAGCGATGGTAAACAGAGCAAAAAGCAAAGTACCATTGTTGTCCCCGGATATGCCGTTATCCTATTCAATTTCTGCTGATTTTAATACATGTTGGTATGGCCCTAACTCGTTTCTGTCCCTATAACAAAAGAGTTTTTGAGTTAAATAACCAACAGGCATCTCATATATTTCCGGACGAATCCGTGTTATTGCACTTGTTATGGCGAGCAACTGCTCATAAAACCGTCCCGGTTTATCGGCGAGCTACCAAGCCATATCAAGCAGGAACAAAGGGAAGAGTTTTTATCGTCAGGCGAACTAAACAAATTGGAAAGTGAGCAGCTCAACCTCTTTTCGCAGAAGAGAATCTGGGATGTAAGGGTGATAAAAACCTAAAAAATGCATTCATATTAAAATACGGTAGGTAATCCAAAAAAAATATACTATACTTAGGTGTTCAACGCCTCAATACTGCGTTAGCAGGCGGGTTTTGGACATTAAAGTAGCACAAGAAGTAAAAATTTTTGGAGAATTAACAATGGCAGAACGCGAAGTAGGTACGGTAAAGTGGTTCCATAACGGCAAAGGTTATGGGTTCATTACTCGAGAAGAAGGCGAAGATATCTTCGTTCACTACAGTGAAATAGAGATGGAAGGCTATAAAAAATTAGAGGAAGGCCAGGAAGTCGAATTCACTGTTGCAGAAGGAGAAAAAGGTCTTCAGGCACAAGAGGTGATACCTGTTTGACAGGCAGGTGGTAATTCATAATATAAAAGCACCATTCTATCAATGGTGCTTTTTTTATAAACGGATATTTGCTTTCCGAATTCCAATTGCGGTTTACGCATCCGTCGGCTCTTCAGCCATTTTGGTTTTATAGGCCATGGCGTATATTTTCATTTGTTTAACCATCGATGCCAGACCATTGGAACGGGTCGGGGAAAGATGCTCCTGCATGCCGATTTTTTTTATAAAGGTGGGGTTCGTGGATATAATATCGTCGGGCGTCTGGTTGGAATAGAAACGCACCATCAGCGCCACCAATCCCTTGGTGATTGCTGCGTCGCTGTCGGCTTCAAAAATAACTTTTCCATTCTCAAGCCGGGTATGCAGCCATACCTGAGACTGGCAGCCTCTTACCAGGTTTTCATCCACTTTATGCTTTTCATCCAGCGGGGAGAGTTCCCGACCCTGCTTTATGATATGCTTATATCGCTCAGTCCAGTCACTGAGTGCATTAAACTCATCTATGATTTTCTGCTGTATGTCTTCGATGTCGGCCATAATAGTTCGATGAAGAAACATTTCTTTTAATAGCTGCAAGATACAAATAAATGGGAAGAATATAAGGGGCAGGCGGATACTCATCTATCTTTCTCACCAATGGACGAACGGTATTCTCCATCCATCCTGGACACTTGGAGCAGGTGTCCGCCTGATAAAGGTGCATCCCTTTTTATCTTGATTCCGGATTCATGTTCCTGCCAAAGGTGCGCCGGTGTTTCTGCAGGGTACCCATGACCTTTTTCTGAAATGAAATATTCTGAATCTCTGCCCGTATAACCTGTTTGTCCTTAAGAGCCAGCAGACGCGATACTCCTTTCACCTGGATCGGGATACCGGATTTATGGGTAATAATGCTCTTAAACTCCTTCCCGTTTAAATGCGTGCCTTCCTCCGATTCGTCGAAGCGTTCTTTCAGCGAATCCTTGAACTTGTTGGGAAATATTTCCCACACTTTACGTTGTTTCAGCTCCTCATTCTCATAGCCCGTCAGTGAGAGAAAGGCATTATTGGCAGAAATAATATTACCTTCCGCATCCACATCGATCATGGTGCAGTGGGTTTGCTCCCGGAGCTCATCAAACTCGATTTGCGTATCCACAAACTGCTTTTCAGCATTTTTTCGCTTTGAAATATCATGCTGATACGATACCCAGTGGGTAGGATTGCCCTGCTCGTCGGTAAGCGGGTGGATATCCCACTGGTTGATAAATTCGCTGCCGTCCTTGCGGTAATTGACCGTATGACCGAAAAAACAGCGCCCATTCGACAAGCGCTCTCTGAGTCGTTCCAACACTTCCCGATCGGTCTTGGGCCCTTGCAGAAGACGGGGCGTCTTGCCGATCACCTCTTCCTTCGCATAGCCTGTCATTTCACAAAACCCATCATTGACATAGACAATCCGAGGACCCGGTTCCTCCAGGTTAAGCTCGGTAATCATAATGGACTCGTACCCCTCCCCGGTAGCCGATTCCAGGAGAGAAAGACGGCGCTCCGTCTCTTTTATTTTATCTGTCAAGGTCGTTACGATTTTTTTTAGCTCCTGAAAGGATTGTTCGTTCTTACAAAGGTTCTTCAGCTTATTTAGGTCGTCCGGTAACATATGCTAAGTAATATTTGAGTTTAAAAAGGTTAGCCCGAATCTTTCACCGGGAGCATTGGTCGCGAACAAGTCGAACCATACAAAAGCGCGTGGCAATCTACAAGCATACACAACCATTGAGTATATATTTTGAATTATAATAGGGCACACAGACCGATTTCGCTGTTAATACAGGGGGGCAACCCTGGGTTTTGCCTGAAGCAAACGATAACGCAGAGTGCTTTAATCAAGTTTGTAGCAGTTCTACATGTTTATTTGTAATAAATACGTATCAAGTGGTTACCTGTATTTTGCTATACAGTTGTACCGTATTGTTTATAGGGAACACAGATGTGAAAGCAAATCATTCCAAATGAATGAGCATTTTTTATCCGGGACTTTTTTTCCTTCAAAAAAAACTACTCATATACAAACCTTTACAAAACCGTTGTTTTGCCCGATCTCTGCATTTTCGCGATTTCCAAATCTTCATGCATACTCAATACACTGTGGTTTCGAAATCGATCAGGGGTTGGTATGGAACGTAACCCCTGGTTTTTCAAAGGCTACTCATATACAAACATTTTGATTTTAAACCGCTCTGAAAAAACGTAAACCGACTTGTGAAACAACCGGGATGCCGGAGCTCAGGCAGTACATCCTTCCCGCTATTTCAACAGCAGTTTCGAAATAGTGTTGAGCTGCATATTGGAGGTGCCTTCGTATATTTTCCCTATTTTGGCATCCCGGTAATATTTTTCGACGGGATACTCCTTTACGTAGCCATATCCCCCGAAGAGATCAACAGCCATCGAACTCACATTTTCCGCCACATCGGAAGCGTGATATTTCGCCATAGCGGCTTCTTTTAAAAACCGTTCGCCATTCTCTTTGAGTCTTGCCGAGTTATAGACCAGCAGTCGGGCCGTCTCGATATCAGTTGCCATCCTGGCCAGCTGGAAACGAACACCCTGGAAATCCGAAATCTTTTTATTGAACTGCTTTCGCTCCTGGGTGTACCCCAGTGCCGCATCCAGTGCTCCCTGGGCGATGCCCACCATCTGGGCCCCGATCCCAATCCGTCCTTCATTCAGGGTCTCAATCGCCACTTTATAGCCGTTGCCGACTTCTCCCAATATATTTTCCTTCGGAACATGGCATTCCTCAAGCAAAATTTCACAAGTAGAGCTGGCCCGGATTCCCAGTTTATCTTCCTTTTTGGATACTGAAAATCCTTCAAAATCACGTTCTACGATAAAAGCGGTGATTCCTTTATAGCCCGCATCGGGATTTGTGTTTGCAAAAACCAGGAAGATATCGGCTTCTTTGGCATTGGTAATCCACAATTTCGATCCGTTGAGTATATAATCATCCCCTTTTTCTTTGGCGGTCGTTTTAAGAGCAAAAGCATCACTGCCCGAGTCCGCCTCCGAAAGGCAATAGGCTCCCACCCTGTCATTAGCCAGCTGGGGAAGATACCGCTCCTTTACATCATCGCTGGCCCAGTTCAGGAAAGCGTTGTTAACAAGCGTGTTTTGCACATCCATAAATACACCGACGGAAGCATCAACCCGGGAAATTTGCTCTATTGCGACTACAGACATGAAAAATGTCCCACCCCCGCCGCGGTATTTTTCGGGAATTTCAATACCCATCAGTCCCATATCAAAAAACTGCCGTACCAGCTCCGGATCCAATTCAGCGGCCTCATCCATCGCCCGCGTCCTGGGCTTAATCTGGCTTTCTGCAAACTCTTTTGTAGCATCCCGAAGCATCTTTTCATCTTCCGTAAGCTGTGTTAATGCGGGTACGCTTTCCATGGCTTGTTCCATAAGACTTTTTCCTGATATTCAGACGATTCGGATTTGGAAGATAAATATAGGCATTCCCTATTAAAATGTTGGATTCTATTTCCCTCCGCCAGTCCCCCCCGGAAACCTGTTTATGAGCAAAGCCAGGAGCAAAAGGTACGTGAGTGCCGGGCACGCTACAGTTGGCAGGCGCGCCCAGAAGCTCAAAACCTAAAGGTGTGCGGGTCCCCCGGTACAATGAACAGAGGCATTGCGTGTTAATGCAGCACAGGGAACCAAAGAGCATACGAAGGGCGGCCCAGCATACAGACCCCTTTCTTAGCTGCACACCCGTCTTGGCTCAGCACCAGTCTTAGCTGTACATCAGCCAGCCGGTTTGAGAAACACACGGGCCAACCCTTTTCTCAATTCATTAGTAAAGTAACCATAAGCTCATTATTTTGAACACTTCTCAAAGCAACCAAAATGTTATGGCAACCGATTCAACAGACCATCCCGACCTCTTCGATGAGTTTCCCCCTGTTTCGACCCGGGAGTGGGAGGAAAAGATAAAAACGGATCTCAACGGAGCTGATTATCGCGAGAAGCTTCGCTGGCATACCGGTGAAGGTATTGATCCCCTGCCTTTTTACCGGCGAGAGGACCTGGAAAAACGGACTCAGTCCATCCCGAGACCAAACAGTGCCGACCGCCGGTGGGAGATACGCTCGCCAATAGCCTCCCCCACCATTAAAGAGGCGAACAGGAGTATGCGGGAAGCACTCCGGGGAGGATCCGAGGCCCTGTTCATCACATCAAAACTGAGGTCCGCCCACAGCGATGAAGTCTTCTCCGGTTATGGGATACCCCTGCAAACAGCATCTGATTTTATGCGGCTGTTTGAAGAAATCCCGCTTGACCGGACGTCCATTCACTTTGATACGGGCCTGCTTTCCCCGGCCTTTCTGAGCATGCTCAGGTTACGGCAAAAAGACTCCGCTCCCGGGTCTTCGTACCAAGATCTCCGGGGCTCCCTCATGTTTGACCCCTTTGCGGGCGGACTGTTGCGGGGCTCCCTCCTCTCCCACCCGGAAATCCGGGACCGGATTTTCCCGCTGGCTTCCTTTTGTCACGAGCATATGCCGGGTGTGCGTCCCCTGGCCATAGATGCACGAATCTATCACAACAGCGGCGCAACGATCATCCAGGAACTCGGCTTTGCGCTGGGGGTAGCTACGGAATACCTGGTCATGCTTACCGAAAACGGCTATTCCCCGGATGAAATAGCCGGGATGATCCATTTCAATGTTGCCACAGGATCCTCTTACTTTTTAGAAATAGCCAAGATCCGGGCCCTGCGGCTGCTCTGGAGTAATCTGATCGGGGCGTTTGACGGCGACCCGGAGACTTCTCCCGCCTATATCCATGCCGAAACTTCCCGGTGGAACAAGACGGTCTACGAACCCCATGCCAACCTGCTGCGGGCAACCACAGAAGGGATGTCCGCCGTCCTGGCCGGATGCGACGCCCTGACCGTCCACCCTTTCGACGAACCCTTCCGGGAGCCGGGTCATTTCTCCCAGCGCATGGCCCGTAATGCGCAAATCATCATGCGAGAGGAAGCTTACCTTGGAAAGGTACGGGACCCCGCCGCCGGCTCCTATTATATTGAGAAGCTGAGTCAGGAAATGGGCCGCAAGTCCTGGCAGCTGTTTCAGGAAATAGAACAACGGGGCGGCATGCACAAGGCCATCGATAGTGAATTTGTGCAGTCGTCGGTCGCCTCATCGCAACACGAAAGAGACCGGGCTGTTGCCCGCCGGAAACGGATTTTTGTGGGAACCAACCAGTATCCCAATCCGGATGAGGAGCAGGCGGACGAACTCTCCCAATCAGCGCCCTCTTTTACACTGGAGCAATCCGATCAAAACTGGCCCCCCGGTGAATCCCGTACCGTTGACCACCTTGCTGCCTTTTTGGAGCGGGGAGCAACCCTGGGCGATGTGGCCTCACTGCTGCTTTCCGGTTCGGACAAAAATGTTGCGCTATTGCGACCCTACCGCGGCGCCCGGGCGTTCGAAGAGCTGCGGCGGGCGACGGAAAATCATCCGACCACACCCAAAGTACTCAACCTGCCGGTCGGGGATCCGAAGATGCGCAAGGCGCGCTCGTCCTTCAGCAAAAACTTCTTCGGCTGTGCAGGTTACGATATTAACGATCCGATCGCTTTCGACACTATTTCGAAAGCGGCAAAAGCGATTGGCCGCGATCAACCGGACATTGCCGTGTTATGCAGCTCCAATAAAGAGTACAGGAAGCTGGTGCCGGCCCTCTGCAAGCAGCTTGGGGAGGGCGATCATCCCCGCCTGCTCGCGGTAGCCGGCTACCCGGAAGAAGACGTGGAAGCCTACCGGAAGGCAGGCGTTGACCTTTTCATCCATTCGGAGAGTAACGTGCTGGAGACGCTGAAGGAGGTCCAGCAAAAACTCGGCATAATTAACAGTGTGTAAATGAAAAGTCAAAAACAGATAATCCATTTTTATTTTTCAGTGAATTAATATGAGACCGGATTTTTCTGACATAGAATTTACGCCAGACTCTTTTCCCGATACCCAGAACAACGGCGAGGTATGGGAAACCCCGGAACAGATTCCGGTAAAGTCCCGGTTTGACGCTTCGGATATCGGGGAGCTGGAACATCTCGGCTATGCGGCCGGCATTCCACCTTTCCTTCGCGGTCCCTATGCAACGATGTATGCCGTTCGTCCCTGGACCATCCGCCAGTACGCCGGATTCTCAACCGCCGAGGAATCCAACGCTTTTTACCGGCGAAACCTGGCGCAGGGACAAAAAGGACTTTCCGTGGCCTTTGACCTGGCGACGCATCGTGGCTACGACTCCGATCATCCGCGCGTGGCCGGCGACGTGGGAAAAGCGGGCGTTGCGATTGATTCCATACTCGATATGAAGGTATTGTTCGACCAGATTCCGCTGGATCAGATGTCGGTTTCCATGACGATGAACGGTGCGGTCATCCCCATTATGGCCTTTTACATCGTTACGGCCGAAGAACAGGGGATCGCCAGGGAACAGCTCAGCGGGACAATCCAAAACGATATCCTCAAAGAATTTATGGTGCGCAACACCTATATCTATCCCCCCAAGCCGTCCATGAGGATTATCGGGGATATCTTTGAGTACACCTCCGAGCATATGCCCAAGTTTAACTCTATTTCGGTCTCGGGCTATCACATGCAGGAGGCCGGTGCCACCTGCGACCTGGAGCTGGCCTATACGCTTGCGAACGGACTCGAATATCTGCGTACGGGGCTGGAAGCGGGATTGGATGTTGACGAGTTTGCCCCCCGTGTCTCCTTCTTCTGGGGGATCGGAATGAACCACTTTATGGAAATCGCCAAAATGCGCGCCGGGCGCATGCTCTGGGCCAAGCTGGTCAAGCAGTTTGACCCGCAAAATCCCAAGTCTATGTCCCTGCGCACCCACTGCCAGACCTCCGGGTGGAGCCTTACCGAGCAGGACCCCTACAATAATGTGGCACGAACGACCATCGAAGCCATGGCTGCCGCCCTGGGACACACCCAGTCGCTGCACACCAATGCGCTGGATGAGGCTATCGCGCTGCCCACGGATTTTACGGCCCGCATAGCCCGCAACACCCAGATTTATCTCCAGGAAGAAACAGGAATCACGAAGTCCGTCGATCCCTGGGCCGGTTCCTATTATGTGGAATACCTGACGGATCGCATCGCGCGGCGTGCCTGGGAGCTCATCGAGGAAGTGGAAGAGCTGGGCGGCATGGCCAAAGCGATTGAAACCGGCCTCCCCAAAATGCGGATTGAAGAAGCCTCCGCCAGGAAGCAGGCGCGCATCGACTCCGGCAAAGATACCATCGTGGGGGTAAACAAATATACCCTTGACAAAGAAGAACCGATTGATATTCTTGAGGTAGACAATGCAAAAGTCCGAAACACCCAGCTCAAACGCCTTAAACAATTGCGCGACGAGCGCAATGAAGAGGAAGTGCAATCCGCATTGCGCCGCATTGCGAACGTAGCGGAATCCGGCGACGGCAACCTTCTCGATGCGGCGGTAAAGGCTGCCCGGAAGCGCGCTTCCCTGGGAGAGATTTCCGATGCGATGGAAAAGGTGTTCGGACGTTACAAAGCAACCATAAGATCAATATCCGGCGTGTACTCTTCGGAGATAGATAACGATGAAAATTTTAAAAAGACACAGCAGCTGGCGGACCGTTTTGCCGAGCTGGAAGGACGGCGTCCCCGTATCATGATTGCCAAAATGGGGCAGGACGGCCACGACCGGGGTGCCAAGGTCATTTCAACCAGCTTTGCCGATTTAGGCTTTGATGTGGATATCGGTCCGCTCTTTCAGACCCCGGAGGAGGCGGCGCGGCAGGCGGTTGAAAATGATGTGCATATTCTGGGAGTATCCAGCCTGGCGGGGGGACACAAAACACTTGTGCCTCAGGTATTGGATGAGCTTGAAAAACGGGGACGCAGCGACATCATGGTCGTTGTGGGGGGCGTCATCCCGCAGCAGGATTATAAGTTCCTTTATGAGAAGGGCGTAGTCGGTATTTTTGGTCCCGGTACCGTCCTTTCCACAGCCGCCCGGCAGATTCTGGAGATTTTAATGGAAAGGGGAAAATTGTAATAGAAGCCTTTGAAAAACCAGTCCCGAGGCATCGGGAAAGGTCATGACCAGAGGAAGGTTGGAATCGAAGCATATATCTCATATGCGAAGATTTCAACCGACCGATAACGCTGACATTGGACAAAAGAGTGGTTTTGCAAAGACTTCTAATATAACGTTTAATATAATTTGAACAGATGTGTCCCGTGTCACAATCAGACCAAAATAACGACTCCTCCGTGCCGGCCAACAATAGTACGAACCGGAAGAGCTCCATCAATCCGAACAGCAGAACACAATTTAACCGGAGGCGGGAACTGCTCTCCGCTGACGAGTACGTCAAAGGCATCCAAAACGGCAACACCGCTGTACTAAGCCGCGCAATCACCCTCATTGAGAGCACTAAACCCGAGCATCGCGCACTGGCGCAGGATATCATAGAGCAGTGCCTGCCCGGCAGCGGTGACAGTATTCGTATCGGTATTACGGGCGTACCGGGCGTGGGTAAAAGCACTTTTATTGAAACCCTTGGCAATCGTATCATTGACAAGGGACATCGACTGGCGGTGCTGGCGATAGATCCGAGCAGCAGCCGCAGCAAAGGGAGTATCCTCGGCGACAAAACCCGTATGGAAACGCTGGCCAACAGCGACCGGGCCTATATTCGTCCCTCTCCCACCCGGGGATCCCTGGGAGGCGTTGCCCGCAAAACACGCGAGACCATCTACCTTTGCGAGGCGGCCGGCTACGATACCATCTTTATTGAGACGGTCGGCGTGGGACAGTCCGAAACGGCCGTCCATTCGATGGTGGATTTTTTCCTCCTGCTGATGCTGGCCGGAGCCGGTGATGAGCTGCAGGGAATCAAGCGGGGAATTATGGAGATGGCCGATGCCATAGCAATTAACAAAATCGACGAGGCCGCGGAAAAAGCAGTGCAGCAAGCCGTGAGGGAATACAAAAATGCGTTTCACCTGTATCCGGAGGCAGCATCGGGCTGGCAACCGAAAGTCGTAACCTGCTCGGCAGAAACCGGGGAAGGCATAGACGATATATGGGAGCTTATCCGTGCGTATATCAAACTGACCCGGGGAAACGGCTACTTTGAGAGAAAGCGCAACCGGCAGGCCAGGCACTGGATGTACGATACGATAGAAACGCATCTCACTGAACACTTTTTCCAGCATCCCGCAGTTACACAACGGCAACCTGCCATTGAACAGCAAGTGCTGGAAGGAAAGATAAGCTCCTTTCGGGCTGCTCAAAAATTACTGGATGCCTATTTTAAAGGTTAAATCTTCCCAAATGACTAAACAAAACAGTAAAATAGCGGTGGTGCTCTCGGGCGGAGGTGCCAGGGGAGCGTTTCAGGTCGGAGTTCTTGATGTTTTTTGCAAACAGGGATATGAATTTGATATGGTAAGCGGGGTAAGCGTGGGCGCACTGAACGGCGCGATGATAGCCACCCGCCAGTTTACAGAGCTTCAACAACTCTGGAGGACGATTAGAAAAGAAGACATCCTGCGCAGTCGTTCGCTCGGAGAGGTTATCCAACAGTTCGTGTTGTACAAAATAGGAATCGCAGATCCCCCGCGGGGGCTCAATAACCTGACCCCCCTGAAACGACTGCTCTCCAACCACCTTTTTGGCAAAGAGATACACATTCCTTTTCACTTTGGCTTCGTGCCCCTTGAAAGCGGCCATTATGTAAACGCAACTATCCGCCGGGAGGGACACCGGATCGATGAGGATGATATCCTGCGTATTCTGGCTTCTTCTGCCATCCCGTTCCAGTTCGACCCCGTGGATTTTTATGACCAGACGCTGGTAGACGGGGGAATCCGACATATTTCCCCTATTGCCCAGGTATTGCCCTATAATCCCGATGAAATTGTCGTTATCCCCACAAAGCCGCTTGACGGCCGACAGGAGGAAGCCGAAGTGGACGACATCCTGCAAATCGGCCAACGCGCTATAGACGTAATGCTGGATGAGATTTTTATTGAGGATATCCAGCGATTCGTGCAAATAAACCGGCTTGTCGGTCAGGCCAACCGGCAGGGTATCACCCTCAAAAAACCCGATAACACACCCTATAAGCATATTAACGCTACGATTGTAGCTCCCACTCAGATTCTGGGCGACTCACTTGATTTTGGGGAAGAAATATTGCAAAAACGATATGAAAGGGGGAAAGAACGCGCGAGGGAGGTGTTAAAGAATCCAGACGCCGGTGATGAAATAACATTTTAAGATGAAGTAAAACGCAAAATAAGACACTCACCTATCGGGTCGTTCTTCTCCCCCCTCTGCGTCCTTTCGAGGAACACAGGAATGTGCATTTGTAAACAATTATATTTCTCCACTCGGAGCACGCCAAAAAACACATGAAAATCACTGCAAACCTTCTTTTATACTGCCCGTCAAAGAGATCCTGTCAGATTTGCGGGGGGGATGGAACACAAGTTTGAGGGGGGATACGGAGCCGATTAATTTATATTCAGCTCCGACTTGGCCGAAGAGAAGGCGACGTTATCCTTATCTATGTTTTGGTCGCCCAGTGCTTCCTGCATCTCGCTCCTTAACTTCTGGATCGTAAGTCCGCTGGTCAGCGATCCATTCTGTGCAATTGAAATACGCCCCGTCTCTTCCGATACCACCACGACAAATACGTTGTTCGTCTCGGTAATACCCACGGCGGCACGGTGACGGGTGCCAAACACCGATGATATATTTTGGTTTTGCGATATGGGAAGATAACAGCTGGCGGCGACAATGCGATTATTTCGGATCACGACGGCACCGTCGTGCAGGGGGGTCGACTTTTTAAAGATTGTCTGCAGCAGTTCACTATTCACGCGGGCATCCAGTTTTATACCGACATCCACCAAATCCTGCAGGGAAGAGGAGCGGGCAAACACGATAAGGGCCCCGGTTTGGGAACGAGACATATTGCGTACCGCATCAACGACTTCGTCAATTACCGTATCGGGATTTGATCGCACAAAAAAACGATCGAGATTGGTATTCTGTCCCAACCGGTACAGAAGCTTTCGGATTTCGGGCTGGAAGATAATAAACACCGCCAGGACCCCGACATCCAGAATGCCGCGCAGTATAAAATTGATGGTACTCAGTCCCAGTGCACTGACCGCCGCATTAATGATTATAATAAAAACAAGTCCCACCGCGGCCTGGATAGCAAAGGTCCCCCGAATCCACCGGTAGAGGTAGAACAGTACCATGGTGATGATAAAAACTTCAATAAAATCCTTAAGTCCGAATTCTAAGAATCCAATGGGTATCAAGGGGGTACCTCTTTTAACTGAATATTCTTTTAATAAATATAACTATAATTTTAAGAAACTTTGTACCCGCTCCCTAATTATTCCTGTCTGCAGCGGGTGGCTATATAAAACCTTAACGGTTTCAGGGGGGATCCTACTCGACCCATTCTACGGATGACTATTCATAGCCGTCCGCCCGCAAAAAAGCGGGCCAGCCGGCAGCCCCCCTATAATACCTCATATATAATTAATTACGTGTATCAGGTTTGTTCACGCTCCACAATCCCCGGGAGCTCATATCCAGGATCCAGGACACCGGATTCCCAACTCCCAACTTCCAATCCCTAATTCCTAATTCCCAATTCCACACCTTGTCCCGGAGCCCCGGTCTCTGTCGGAATGTGAGGATCATGAGGAGAGTCAGAACGGTGTACGTCAGATTCTGCTACATTCGCGCATGGCTGCTAACCGGACGTCAGAGCCTTGTAAACCAGGACCGAATCGTAAGCTTCTTTGACATCATGTACGCGAATGATATCAGCTCCGTTTATCAGCGCGTGATAGTGCGTGACGACCGTACCGGTCAGGCGGTCGTCGACGGGACGTCCGCCCAGCAATTCCCCGATCATACTCTTGCGGGAAACTCCAACCATGAGAGGATGGCCGAGCGTTTTAAAGGCTTCCAATCCGGAGAGGAGATCTATGTTGTGACGCAGCGTTTTTCCAAAGCCGATGCCCGGATCGATGATGATATTTTGCAACCCCCTTTCCCTGGCGACGGCTATTTTCTCCCTGAAAAACAGGAACAAGTCGTTCACAACCTCGTCATACGTGGGATCCTGCTGCATGGTTTGGGGATCCCCCTGGGTATGCATCAGGATGTAGGCGGCATTATATTCCACACACAAATCCACCAGGCGCGGTTCTTTGAGTCCGCTGACATCATTCACCAGGTGAGCCCCCCGCTTTAGCGCCTCTTCTGCAACTTTGGTTTTCGTGGTATCAATGGAGAAAAGAGTCCCGGAATGAGCCGGAATAGCTTGTTCCATAATCGGGATGACGCGGCCAAGCTCTTCCTGCTCTGTGACCGGCTCCGCCCCCGGGCGGGTGGATTCGCCCCCGATATCGATGATATCCGCACCCTCGGAAATCATGGCCGCTATGCGGTCGAGCGCCACTTCGGCTTCATTGAAGGTCCCCCCGTCGGAAAAGGAATCGGGCGTGGCATTCAGGACACCCATTATTTTGGGAGAGGAGAAATCCACCAATTCTCCCCTAAGCGACAATTTATGCCGGGTAGTAGCATCAGAACGGTCCATATCTTACGGTTGCTTGTTACTTACTGCTTATTTTGTATGGCTCTCTGATCGGGATGGAAATTTGATCCTTCTCCAGGAATAAATAACCGTTAACTGACAGCTACTATTACTCATCCCAGTCTTCCTGCAGGTATTCAAACTTGTCGTCCACTTCTGCCCACTTATCGGCCTCGGGCAACTCTTCTTTGGTTTGATTGATAATTCTGCCCTGCCACTTTTCAGCCAGCCGATCGTTAAGCTCGATGTAGTGCTCCCACTCCATGGGAACTTCATCATCGGGATAAATGGCTTCCACCGGGCACTCGGCCACACATGCATCGCAATCGATACAGGCCAGCGGGTCTATCGTCAAAAAGTTGGGCCCTTCCATAAATGCATCAACCGGGCAGACGGCAGCACAATTGGTGTACTTGCAGTTGATACATGGTTCGGTTACAACATATGCCATCAGACTTGGGTGTTCTTTTCTGTTTCGAGTTGGACTAAATATCCCGGCTTCTGCGGATAGATGCAACGTTTTATATGGATAATTTTCCGGTAACCGGCTTCCCCAATTACAGGTAATAAGGGACTTGTAAGGCCCCCGGGACCAAGTTTTCAAATGTAAATCTTCACGGTATTCTCCCTGTTACCATGCTCGTCTATTGATCTATTTCAGCAACACCCGCACGCTGTCCAGCGATCCGTCATTATCGGCCGGCGTAGTGCCCATCAGGTGATTCATCAATTCATAGAGATGAATGCTTTGAAAAGCCTGAACGGTCGTATCCTTTTTAAAAGCGGGACCGAAGGCGATAAAAAAGGATTGCATCGCCTTTTCGAACGGATCGTAACCGTGGGTGGCCCGCGGCAGTGATTGTAAAAAGGGCTGTTTGTATTCCGAATCCAGGACAGTGTACCCCAGTTCCGCTACCATCACAATTTCCGGAACACGCCGGTGGTTCTTAAGGTGGTACTGTTGGGGTATTTCCTCTTTTTTGTAGACACGGTAGTGTTTTTCGTGAGCCTTTAACGCTTCGTAGACAGCCGCCTTTTTCCCCTCCTTCGGCTGTATCAATGTCAGCGGGCCCCAAATGATACGCTCGGCGTCATCCATCGTTATAATCTGGTCAAGCTCGATGACTTTATCCGCGGCAAGATCAACCATGCCGTGGTCCGAAACCATCAACAGGTTCATCTGCTTCCAGAGATTCCGCCGGCGAAGCTGATTCTTCAGGTATCCCAGTATCCGGTCTGATTCCTCGATGGCCGCTTTTACCGAATCCGAATCCATGCCGTAGCGATGGCCCATTGCATCAACGTGTTCAAAATAAAGGGTGCCAAAACGGATGGCCCGGCTGCCGGGATAGCTTAGCCATTTGACGACCGTATCCACGCGCGCCTTAAAGGACATGGCATCGTCAAACTTCTTCCAGTATGTGGGATGCATCTTCTGGATATTCGCTTCCGATCCCACCCAGAACATGGTGCCGGTTCGAATGCCCTGTTTTTCAAGGGTATTCCAGATCGGTTCCCCCCCGTACCACTTGCTGTCTTCCACCGCTTCCCGGTCGCGGATACGGTACCACTCCTCCCAGTCGGGGTCATACATCGTATTGCCGACGAAACCGGAGTTCTCCGGATACAGCCCCGTCGCGATGGCATAGTGATTGGGAAACGTCTTGCTCGGAAAAACGGGAATGAGCCCCTCCGCCCTGACGCCCCCTGCGGCCAGGCTGTCGAAATGAGGCGTTTCCGCCTTTTCCAGGTAATCGTACCGAAAACCGTCGAAGGAGATAAGGAGCAGTTTATCGGGCTGCAGATCCGCTTCCTGCCGTTTATCACAGCTGGTAATTCCCACAGCCATAATGAATCCCAAAAGATAACAAACCGCTGTTTTCACTTTATGCATCATACCGGCATTTTTCCCTTGAGGGAAAAAGGGCAGCCGGTTCGGCTGTCCTTTTGAATGCTACTGTTCTGTTATAACTTCACTTAGAAATTGTATTTCAACCCGAATTGTAACTTCCAGCGCGAGCTAAAATCATTAACCTCATAAAGCTCGTCATCAGACACGTTTTCAGGATCAAAGTCTAAAATAGGCCGCCCGGTATCCTCTTCATAACCTCTGATAGTAACCGCCTGATAGTTATTAAAGCCGTCAACCGATTCCTGAATTCCCCACTCCTCATTCAACAGGTTCAGAACATTAAATACGCTGGCTGTAATTTCTAAAGATTGTCCGCTTACGGTTCGAATATTCTGGTTAATCCGGAGATCCAGAAAGCTGCTCCACGGTTCACGTGCGGTACCACGTCCTACGGCACCACCCCTGTAATCATCGAGGGATTCATTATTTTCAATCCACTCATCAAATTCACTCCAATTATCACTGTGCATGACCACTTCATCTTCTTCAGCAGGAACATAAATCAGATCATTATCAAACCGACTATCTCCATTGGCATCCCCATTATAGATCCAGCTAAACGGCGCTCCCGAACGTCCGTCATAGATAAGCGATAGCGTCGTGGCAAAACGTCCCGCGTAACTAAATTGATAGGCAACCTGACCTAAAATCCTATGCCTGCGTTCATAGTCGGCGGGACCCATTTCAGGATCATTTACATCAAAGTTTTCATTATACTGCCAATTTGATATCGCCCGGCTGGATGAACCGTTATTAACCGTTTCGGCTCGATTGTAGGTGTATGCCAAACTTGCCCTGACTCCGGTATCGAACTCTTTTTCGAGTTGCCCGGTTATGCTGAACTGGTAGCCCCGGTTCGTATTATCCAATAAGATGGCATCCGTAAAATTATCACTATCCACCCTATTTGGAAATCCGCTGGTGTTGCCATACTGTTCACTAAACACGATATCCCCATATACAGGCCTTCCATGGGGCGTTATATCCACAGGTTCAAGATTGATATTTTTGAACACGACCTCATTTAGCATATCAGTATATATTCCCTCTACGGTTCCAACAATTCCGAATGGAAGATCCTGGTCCAGCGCAAGATTATATTTAAGTGACTGCGGGTATTTAAAATCTTCGGCAAGCAAGTTGACTTCTGTCGTTGTAAGATCTCCCAGTGGCTGATCATTCGGATCTGGTGAGAATTCCACGTCAGGAAATCCGGTCAGATTTATACGCCCATAGTCGGCACCGGTATTGCTATACTGGTTGGAAATCCATACAAAAGGCGGGTTTCCGGTGAATACTCCTACTCCGCCCCGGACTTGCGTGGTGCGATCTCCCTGACTCAAATCCCAGTTAAAACCAAATCTTGGAGCCCAAAGTACATTACCACTGGCTATCCGGGTCGTAGAGTAGCCCGGAAAAGATTCCTCGACCTGGGGATTACGGGTAGGCTCTTCCGGCAGAATAGGGATATCGGCACGTAAACCTATGGTAACATTCAAATGATTGGTAGCCTGCCATTTGTCCTCGGCATAGAAACCAAGCTGAATGCCTGAAAATTCAGCAGTTCTGTTGCCCCCTTCCTGCAGATAGCTATAGCGATATTCCGCCGGATTTCCATCCCGGAAGTCCTCTATACTCCAGAACGTATAAGAGCCGAAATCATCCTGAACAAAAAGATTATTAAACGTAAAAATTTGGTTGCTTGTACCGAAGGTAAATTCATGATCCCCGGTTGCATATGACAGGTTATTGGTAATCTCGATCAAATCCTGATCGAGGCTATTCGCCTGCGAAAAACGCTCGGTTCCAAGGAATACACTTGCAAAACCACCAGAACCATCGGGCATGCTGATTTCAACCTCGGGAAAAGGTTCCGAAGTTAAATCCCGGGAATCTCTTATTCGCGTATATACAGCCCGAAACGTATTGGAAAGCTCATTGCTGAAATTACTGTTTAACTCGGTAACAAACGAATTCTGGGTACTGTTAAAATCATACCCCCCCCGCGAAAAGCGATAGCTGGACTGTCCCCGACCTACGCCCTCCTCATCAATGGCATCAACATAATTATATCGGAACATTAGTTTATGGACATCATTAATATTCCAATTCAGTTTAGCAAGAAGTTTGTTGTTGTCCTGGTCCTGATTTAAAGGATGGCCGTAATCACCGGGGTTATAACCATAACTCTCTGCAATACCGGCAATTTCTTCAAAAGTCTCGGATCCATAGGGAAATTGAACAGGAGCACCACTTCCATCAACACCTGCCGTTAATGGACTCGATTCCCTTTTGAACTCTCCACTGATAAAAAAGAAAAGTTCATCCTTAATAACAGGGCCGCCTATATTGAGCCCAAAAAACTGTTCGTCAAATTCCGGGTAATCTCCTGAAGAACCTCCATCATCATACCGGTAGTTTCCGATAAATGACTCGTTTCTCAACTGATAATAGGCAGAGCCGGTAAATTGATTCGTACCGCTTTTAGTAATCGCGTTTATCTGTCCCCCCGTAAAACCGTTATTCGTTACTTCGAAAGGAGATGTCTCAATATTAAATTGTTCAATAGCATCAATACTGATTGGAGAAGCAACGCCTGCCCCGCTTCCCGGCGTACCCTCACCCAGGCCAAACACATCGTTTAATGTCGCTCCATCAACTAAAATATTATTGTATCGGTCATTTGCACCGCCAAAACTGCCGCTTCCGGTTGTTTGAGGAGACAAGCGTGTAAAATCACCCAGCGAACGTGACAGGGTTGGAGTTCGATCTATATCTTCCTGACTTATGTTCGTACGTGCTCCTGTACGGTTTGGGTTAAAAGTTTGATCTGCCTGCGCAACAATCGAAATTTCATCGAGTGTAAGCTTCCCTTCTTCCAGGATGAAGTTTACTTCTACTGTCTCGTCAAGCTCAACTTCAGCAATTTCTTTCACGTTTGCATTAAAGCCTACGAAGGTAACCTGTATTTCATATGGCCCGCCTACCCGTACGCTATTGAGCGTATAACGGCCGTTTGCCCGGCTTGAAGTGCCGTATCGCGTTCCGGTTGGCTGGTGGATAGCTACAATATTTGCACCCGGCAGGGGTTCGCCCGAATCATCGACCACCGTTCCCTCTATGGAACCGGAAGTGGTTCCCTGGGCAAACATAACAGCCGGTAGCAATAACGCGGCTAATAGTAATAAGTAACGTTTCATAATCGATAGGTATCTTCGTTTATTATAGGGTTGATACGGTATAATATATCGTACTAATAAGTCTTGGCCTCTTGAGACGCAAATATAACCAATACAACATTACGAAAACATTAAGTATTGCCGGTTGTTGAAATAAAAAAAGCAGCTGGATATCACTTTCCCGGTATACATCGATGGTAGACTGATACCAGCTGCTCCTGTTCCACCCCCAGGTAGTACAGGCTTAATATTAACCCAAATACCAGTTGAAGCTTTATAATACCTGCATTTTGATATTTTCGGGCGGAGGTCGTGACGGTATCGTCCAGGACCTCAAAGGAATAGGAACGCTTAACGCGGCGGACAATCTCCTGGTCTTCCATCACGATATGGTCTTCCCGAAAACCTCCGATCTCGGAAAAAGCTGTGCGAGTCATGAAAAGACTCTGATCGCCGAACCGGAACAAGTCAATATCGAAACGGGTAAACCAGGCATAAAACCTCAGCAGCCAGTGACGATCATCAAAGGACAATCGAAAACAACCGGCATCACTTCCCTCTTCGACCGCCTGCAGGATTTTAGTGGCATAACGGGGGGGCGGGTGACTGTCGGCATGCAGGAAGTACAACAGATTACCCCGGGCATGCCCGGCGCCTGTGTTCATCTGTGCAGCCCGACCTTTTCGAGGCGATTCTATCGTCGTCGCACCGGCCCGCCGGGCTTCTTTACGGGTTGCATCGCCGCTCCCGCCATCCACAACGATTATTTCAGATATGGCATCCCCGCCGTAGCCCCGGGCTTTCCGGATCGTCTCGCCAATAACACCCGCCTCGTTATAAGTGGGAATAATAACGCTGATATTCATTGCATGGACAAGTGTTGTGATTGCTCCAGATCCTGCTGGGTATCAATATCATTAAGCTCGGGCAATAACCGGTAAGAAACATTCATCTTGTTGAGCTGTTGAATGGTCTGTTCACATACAGCTGGTGTGCTCCACCTTTTCCGGTCAAAAAGCGCCGGGTAAAACTCTGCCATCCCCAGCAGGTAGTAGCCGCCGTCTTTAGCGGGACCCACAACGACCTTGTGATCACGCAGCAGCTGAAATGCCTGCCGCAGAATGGGGGGACGCAGCCCGGGGCAGTCGCTCCCGATGATAACCACCCTCCCGGAACCACGCGCAAAGGCCTCCCGAAAAGCGGCTTTCATACGTCCCCCCAAATCTTTGCCACGCTGTCGTTTCTTTTCGTACCGTCCCCCCGACCATATATCATCCTGTTCGATGAAGCGGGAGTACCATACTTCCCGGTGCACCTCCAGCCGGTCGGTCACCGATTTGGTTATCTGAAGCAGCTTTTGATAGACCTCCAGCGCTTTATCGTCGCCTGCTGTTTCCGCCAGTCGTGTTTTCACCCTACCCCTTACCGGGTTTTTAATAAAAATAAGAAGGGTTGGTCCCGTTACAGAATCTGCCACAAATCTCGTTTCCTTATCTTTTCAACATTGAATGCAATTTACCCAAAGAGTCCTTTGCAAAACGTTGTGTTTGTTCAATCTTTACATTTTTGCGATTTCAAAGTACTCTCGTATTGATAATAAGGCCACAGGGAATCAGGAGCTACCTGTCACATCTCCTGTTATCCTTGTTCCCATACCGTTCACGTTGTCGTCCCGCCACAGCTGCTGCCGGCACCGGCGGTGCAGCCAAAGCAGTGCTGGTTGATATGTATCGTTCGATTATTGAGCTTCAACTCATTCCACTCGCTGATATGCCGGGGAGCACCCTCCTCTACCGGCATTTCGAGCATCTGGTTGAAATCACAATCATAGAGCCTGCCATCCCAACCCACCGAAATGGTATTACGGCACATTACGCCGTGGGCCGCGGCGGGATTGTAAGCGGTAATCAGCCGGTCCATATAATCTTCGAGATTGCCGGATTCCAGCAAAAAGTTAAGAAAACGGCTGATCGGTAGATTTGTAATAGTGAATAAATTATTAAAAACGATACCGTGCCTGCGGTTCAACTGGCGTTTAAACGTTTGTTCTATTGATTCCTGCTCTCCGGGTAAAAAAGCTCCCGTAGGATTATATACCAGGTTCAGCTTCAACCCGGTCCCTTCTTTACCGTAACCGATCTCATTAAGCTTCAAAAGCGCTTCTATGGATCTTACGTACGTTCCTTCCCCCCGCTGTCGATCCGTCCGTGATCTATTATAGAACGGAAGTGAACAGGTTACTTCCACCCCGTGCTTCGCAAAAAATTCAGGCAATGCCCGGTACTTCGGGGCCGTCGTCAAAATCGTTAAATTGGAACGCACAATAATCTCTTTGCCCAGCTCCGAGACTTCCTCCACAAACCATTTGAAATGAGGATTCATCTCCGGGGCCCCGCCCGTGAGGTCCACGGTCGTCGCTTCAGAGTCCCTGAGCGCCTCGAGACACTGCCGGAACGTTTCCTTCTCCATCACCTCCCTGCGATCCGGACCCGCATCCACGTGGCAGTGCTTGCAGGTCATATTGCACATGTATCCGACGTTCATTTGGATGATCTCAATCCCGGTCGGCCTAAGGGGAAACAGGTCGGCTTCTTCTAATTTGTCCCGAAATCTGGGCAGATCCCGCAGCGATTCCGAATAGTTATTCAACACCTGCAGCTGATAGGCCGGGTCGGAAAGTTTGTGGCTCTGCGTCTTCAGGGATTTGATCATAGAGGTTGTCAGTTGTCAGAGGCTGCGGTTTCCGAACCTCCGTGTCAAGAATTAAATTTGGTTAATGGTTATTGGGGATCTTCTCCGTCTAAAGGCATCCCCCCTTACGCGGTTAAACTGCCAACGTTCGAGTCTTTATTTTCGATATCATTGTCACAAATATTTAAGGTTACATATTTCTCAACCTTAACCTTAGCTTCAAGCTCGGATTTAACCTGGGTCCTACACCTTAATACTTTCTACTTTTTACTTTTTGCTCCCCGCTCACATACTGAAATTACATACTCAGATCCTTCGTCTTGTTCATCATCTGCACACCATGCACCAGCGAGGATCCGCCTCGTATGGCGGAGGCCACGTGAACGGCTTCCATCATCTGTTCTTCACTGGCTCCCTTCTCCAGGCTTTCGGTCGTATAGGCATCAATACAATAGGGACATTGGACCGTATGAGATACGGCCAAAGCAATCAGCGCCTTTTCCCGTACACTCAGAGCCCCCTCTTCGAACACTGCTCCGTAATACTCAAAGAATTTTTCGGCTAATTCAGGGCCAAAATCGGCGACATCTTCGAATTTTTTTAAATCTTCGGGCTTATAATAGGTATCAGTCATTTTATAATATCTTTATATTTATTTATTCTTTATATCTGTGTATCCTATGCATACGGCAGCGTTATTTATCCCTATTTAGTTCCTTGTTGCAATTTGGAACTTTTTGCTATAAGAGTCATAAAATATGACAACTACATACAACAAATTCTTACGCATTTAATTATAATTAACCATACTTCTATGAAAAAGATACTGATATCGGTATTCTTAACCGCTTTTTTGAGCATATCACTGACAACCATTTCCCAGGCCCAGCAGGCCGGCGAGGGGGTTGGCATCGGTTTTATGGTAGGAGAACCTACGGGACTCAGCCTTAAATCGTGGACCGGGGGCAATAATGCTTTCGATGTGGGACTGGCCTGGTCATTAGGCCGGTATGATGCGGTAAATATCCACGCCGACTATTTATGGCATAACTATGATCTTTTCAGTGAAATTGAATCCGGTACGCTTCCGTTTTATTACGGCATTGGCGGGCGCCTCATTTTAGCGGATGATGATGCCGTCATAGGCGCCCGTATTCCGATAGGTCTCAATTACCTGTTTGACAATTCTCCTGTCGGACTCTTCCTGGAGGTAGCTCCAATATTCAATCTTGCCCCGGAAACCGATTTTGATGTTGACGGCGGATTGGGGGTACGCTTTTACCTCTGATATAAATATATTCATAAATCACTTCTATTCACAAGTGAGAATGCACATATGCATTCTCACTTTTTTATTTTATACAGGAGCTTGGGCAACCTCCCGGCTGATTCCGCTGTACGTCTTTCAACCTCTGTTGCCGTCGTGCGTTCATTCCCGTTCATTCTAGTGCGGTTGCAACGAAAACCCGGTTCAAAAGAATCGGGTGTATGCGTCAGGGGCGGGGTAACGCAATTTTATATTTTTTTCGTTTGTCCCTCTTTTGCCAGCTCAATGGTCTCAAAACAGGAACCGTACTCCTGCTGCAGATGCTCATCCAGTTGCCGTAATTGTTCGTCATCGGCGCC
>NZ_JBEPWZ010000018.1:0-26324 GCF_041642155.1 Fodinibius sp. | reverse complement strand
CATCATGTCCCCCGGAATCCTGGAAATACGATCGCACGCGGTTGCGCAGCCGTTTCGCCTTGCCAATATACAGCTTGCGGCCTTTGCGGTCTTTGAACATGTATACGCCCGGCGAAAGCGGCAGGTGATCGACTTTCTCTTTCACCTCTACGTCGGGACTGTGGGGGGTGCTCATGATGGCTGACGATCGACTATCATTCAAGAATTATGATATACCTGAATTTAAGGAGTCTGAACCTCGAATGGAAATGCGATCACCGCCGGAAAGATTCTGTTTGCATCACAAACCAAATTCATTACTTTTTGAAAACAGCGAGATAGCAAGGCCATTGGCTGAGATATATTATCCGTAAAAACAGCTGAAAGGGCACAATATTTTAATCGTGCACAGTCGCATATCAGGGGTCATTTGTTGGCTGTTTATTTACAGGGGCTTTGAAAAACCAGTCCCGAAGCATCGGGAAATATCAAAGCCTGTGCGCAAATGAAGAGATTGGTTAAAAGAACGGTTTTGCAAAGCTCTCTTATAGATGTTACAGGCTAAACACTACTTCACTTAACTATTTCTAAGACCACAACAGCTGGCGATGCGTTCACGAAAGATTATTTTCCTGGTACTTCTGTTTATCATACAGCTGAGTATTATCTGGCCGGTCTATTCGCTGTTTAGCGGCATTCACCCGATGATCCTGGGGTTCCCCCTTTCTTTTGCCTGGATCGTTGCGATGCTGTTTGCCTCTTTTTTCCTGCTTCTCTGGTATTACTGGAGCGATCCCGCCCGCCACCAAACCCGGACCTCCGACAAAGCAGGGGATCATTGATGGAAGACTGGATCGTCATTCTGGTTATCTGTGGGATCTACCTGGCCGTCACACTGGCGATGGGCATCATTCCCGGAATGAGGGTATCCGACAGCGTAACGGGCTTTGTGGCCGGCGATCGCAGCATGAACCTGCTGATCCTCTATTTTGTGATGGGAGCATCGGTCTTCTCGTCTTTTGCTTTTCTCGGGGGACCCGGATGGGCGTATTCCCGGGGGGCTGCGGCTTTTTATATTATCGGCTACGGCGTCACCGGCATGATCCCGATCTATTTTTTCGGTCCCAAGGTGCGCCGGCTGGGCGAGCGGTTCGGTTTCGTCACCCAGGCCGAAATCCTGCAGGATCGCTTTAACAGCAGGACCCTTTCCGTGCTGCTGGCCATACTGAGCATCGTCGTTTTTATTCCCTATCTTACACTCCAGATGAAAGGCGCCGGCTATGTGATCACCACCGTCAGCGAAGGCGCCATTCCCCAGTGGATGGGTGCCGGTATCGCCTACCTGGTGGTCCTGCTGTACGTCTATTTCAGCGGGGTTATGGGCGTGGGGTGGACCAACACCTTTCAGGGCCTGTTCATGATGGCGCTTGCCTGGTTTCTGGGGCTGTATCTCCCGTATAAGCTTTTCGGAGGCGTAGGCGCGATGTTCACCCAGATTGCCCAGAGTCCCGCCGTCTCGGAGTTCATGCTCCGGGCACCCGGACTCAATGCAGAAGGAGAACCGTGGAGCTGGTGGGGCTTCAGCTCGGCCGTCCTGGTTTCGGCGACCGGGTTCTCGGTATGGCCTCATCTCTTTATGCGGGCTTTTGCCGCCGACAGCGACCGGACGATGAAACTCACGGCCGTCCTCTACCCTACCTTTCAGCTGTTTCTGGTCCCCATCCTGATGATCGGTTTTGCCGCAATCCTGGTCTACCCGAATGTTTCCCCCGCCGACACCATATTGCCCTATGTACTCACGCAGCTCGATCTGCCGGTGGTTTTAGTCGGACTGGTCTTTGCCGGCACGCTCGCCGCTTCGATGTCGTCGGGCGATGCGATCCTGCATTCGGCCGCTTCGATCGGGGTGCGCGACGGACTTTCACTGTTTCTTCCCGATCGCCTGAAGACCGATCGCCTGGAACGCCGGTATATTCGTATATTAGTCGTAATCATCAGTCTCCTCGCCTATTATTTTGCGGTCATATCGGAGGTGCCGATCGTCAATCTCCTGCTGGGATCGTATGGCGGGGTGGCTCAAATATTTCCGCTGGTTTTCTGTATGTTCTACTGGCAGCGGGCCACCGGATACGGGGCACTGGCTGGACTCCTGGGCGGGGTGTCCGTCACGATTTTTTTCCTGCTCTATCCCGGGCTTCGTCCCTTCCCCATGCATGAAGGAATCTACGGGCTTATCGTAAATATTCCCCTGCTGGCCGGCGTGAGCCTCATGACCAAACCCGAATCGAAAGAACGAATTCAACGCTACAGCAACGCCTGATGAAATATACCCAGACAGATCCCGACATTCCGGTTGTTTTTGAGGACGAGCACCTGCTGCTCATTGACAAGCCGGCAAACGTGCTCTCGCAGGCAGACCATACCGGCGATCCGGATGTGCTGACGCTCTGCAAGCAATACCTGGCACAACAACGCAGCAGTAGCAGAACGCCCTACGTGGGACTCATTCACCGGCTCGACCGTCCCGTGGGCGGACTCATGCTGCTGGCCAAAACCCGCCGGGCCGCACAAGCACTGTCCCGGCAGATGCGCGACCGCACAGTCCAGAAAACGTACTGGGCGGTAACGGAGGGAGATCCGCCCCCCAATGGGGTCCTTACCCACCACCTGCTGAAAGATCGCGACAGGAATGTAGTGGAGGTGGTTTCTTCTCGACAGCGAAAAGCCAAAAAGGCGATCCTCTCCTTTGCCACCCTTGCACGCGAAAAGGAATTATGTTTACTATCCGTTCACCTGCAAACCGGGCGTCCCCATCAAATCCGGGTGCAGCTTGCGCACGAGGGCTATCCTGTCTGGGGCGACTACAAATACGGTTCAGGTCAGCCTGAAGGGCGCCAGATCGCCCTTCGGTCTGTGGAGCTGGCACTCAACCATCCCACAACCGGAAAGCAGCTGCAGTTTGAACGCCCGGTCCCCTCCCGGGAACCGTGGTCCCTGTTCTCCATAGCCCATTCTTAGCATCCCATGAACGCTGATCAACTAAGTCAATCTGCTGCCTTTATCGCCATTAAATTTTATGGCTTAACGAGAGAGGAGCAATTCAGCAACCTCTTCGATCCCGCTGTCATCAGCTTTTACGAAAGAGTTGTACAGTCGCTTCCGCCCCCGCTGCGATACTATCACTACTGGCTCCGGTTCCGCCCGGTACGCTCCCTGTATATGGCAGCCGAAGAGCTGTTTTTGCCCGGGGACCTTATGCACATTCTGGCGCGTAAATGGTATATGGAAGAAATGGCCGGCGATCTGGCGGATCGTGGATATGAACAAATGCTTGTGCTGGGCGCCGGTTTTGATCACCTGGGACTCCGGTATGCCGGCCGCGGTATCCCTGCGCTGGAGCTTGATACTCCCCGCATGGCTCAACTGAAAACGCAGCTTCTGGAGCAGTACTACGCGGAAAAGCCGCGGCCGGATATCCAGCCGTTCATGTTCCCCGACCATTCGCTTTCCGGCCTCCTTCAGCAGCAGCAAATACTGTCCCCGGATAAAAAGACGATGATCATTGCGGAAGGTTTTTTTGATTATCTCAATAAAGAGGCCGTGGGAGACCTGCTTTCAACCCTCCGCCGGTACTTTACCTCACCCGTCCTGCTCAGCACCCACTTCGCACTGGATGAACTTCCGCCCTTTCACCGCTTCATCTTTCGGTCCAGTCTGCGGATTGTCGGAGAAACACCGAAATTCGATGCTTCCATGGAGACATTCAGGGCGCTGCTGCACAATTCCGGCTTCCGGATACAAAAGGAATACAGCCTGCAGTCGATTTCTCAGGACTTATTATCATCTATAAGCGCCGATTTGCCGATACTGAAGGGATTTTATCTTTTTTCCGCCCGATAAATAATCAACTTTTAAAATAATTTCTTATAATCGATCATTTGAATTGGAACACTAATGAAATGCTAAATGTTGAAAAAAGTGAAACCAAGCCATTCTAATCTACCTAAAGCCATTCTCACGGTACAAAACATTATGAATAAAGAAGGCCTCACAAAATATGAAGCGCTTGAACTGATTACCCCCGTCGTGGACGATGAGGTAAGTGAGGAAGAACGCACCGCTTTCTTTAAGTACATTGCCACCCATGAGGATGTTCGAAGGAAATATGAATCGGCAAAGAATATCAAATCACTGATGGGTTCTCGCTGCCCCTGCGCCTGTGCGCCCGACGCCCTCCGGAAAGAGATCAAACGGCTGATCAACCAGCGGCAGGATATCGACCCACCCAATAACGATTCCATTTGTTGACAGCGGCAGAGATACAGCCAACAGAACAACATACTCATCCTCATCCCCATACGCCCGTGCCCGCGCTTTCCTCACGGATCACACCCTGTCACTGGATAGAGTCCGGTTCCTCGTTCCCCTCCCTGTCCTCATCCTCCTCTATATCCCTATCAATCCGATGGCGATCGGTCAGCTCGCCCGGCAGCCGCTTCCCCGTTTTGGCACCAAGTTCACGCAGCATCTCCACCTGGCGGACCATATTACCGCGACCCTCCGAAAGGCGTCCCATCGCCTCCTCATAACTCTCCCGGGTCTGGCGAATACGCTGACCGATATCCTGCATGCTTTCCACAAACAGCACAAACTTATCGTAGAGCGCCCCGCCGCGTTCGGCAATCTCCTGCGCATTCTTGCTCTGGTATTCCTGCTTCCACACGCTGTCGATGGTCGCCAGGGTGGCCAGCAGCGTAGAGGGACTGACCATCACGATATTCCGGTCAAAGGCATCGTAATAAAGACTGGCGTCCCGCTGCAGGGCCACGCCAAAAGCCGATTCGATGGGCACGAACATCAGCACGAAATCGGGACTGCTCCCCCCGTAAAGCTGCTCGTAATTTTTACTGCTGAGTCCTTTTACATGGCTGCGCAGCGAGCTGACGTGCTGCTTTAATGCCTGGCGGCGCTCTGCTTCGTCCTCGGCCGAAGTAAAACGCTCGTAGGCCGTCAGTGATACCTTGGAGTCGATGACCAGCCGCTTTTCGTCCGGCAGGTGCACCACCACGTCCGGGTGCAGCCGGCGCCCGTCGTCGGTGGTATGATGCTCCTGGATCTCATATTCCCGACCCTTGCTCAGCCCCGACTTTTCCAGGATGCGCTGCAGGATCACTTCCCCCCAGCTTCCCTGGGTCTTTGATTCTCCTTTAAGTGCTCTCGTTAAGTCCTTGGCCTCTTCTGCCATCTGTTGATTCATCTCCTTCAGATGCTTCAAATGCTGTTCCAGCGAACTGCGTCCCTTTATATCCTCCTTGTGCGTCTCCTCCACCTTCGTCTTGAACGCCTCCATTTTTTCCCCCAGCGGCTTCAGGAGCTGGTCCAGCTTCTCCCTGTTCTGCTCGGTAAACTTCTGGGATTTCTCTTCCAGGATCTTGTTGGCCAGGTTTTCAAATTCATCCTTGAACCGCTCCTGCAGGTTCTTCATCTCTTCTTTCTGCTCGGAGAGCCGCTCCTTCAGATTGCGGTAATCCGCATTGAGCGAGGCCAGCTGCTTTTCGGCTTCGCTGGCGCGGCTCTGCTCTTTATGGTAATTATTCTTCGCTTCGGAAACCTCGGCGTCCAGGCGCTCGTTCCGCTCCTCGAGCCGGGATATGATCTGCATCGCCTCCTCGCGCTCCTGCTCCAGGATATCGGCTTCTTCTTTGGTCAGCGGCTGACTGCTTTTGTATTTAAAATGGGCGATGGCGTAGCCAAGGATAAGTCCAACAAGGATAAACAGGATTGAGATCAGTTCCATAGTGTTATATATGAAAAATGGTTCAATGAAAAATTAAAAATAAAAACAGACAGATAGACTGGTGAGCCGTGACTCATTACGGAATGTCAATATCACAGTTCTGGCATCCAGTTTCCAGTGTGGATTGAATAAGATAGGCGGGCACGATGACAGCGTGGTGGCAGGGTTGCCGGTGCGCAGCTCAGGCGAAGAATGCCCAGGTGGCATTTTTTTGATCTCCCATTTTTACAATAGGAATCCTTTCGACCCTAATATATTGACACCGGACATTCAAGCATAAATAAATAAGGATGGCCGGCTAATTGATTGTCTAAAAATACTATTGTTTACTTTGTCCCCCTGATTCGACAAGTATGAACGTATAAAAAGCATTAATCCGATATCTCCCGGTAGTATTTTTTTCCATCAATCCTTTTATTACTCGTTATAAATTGCTTAATATATAATCCGTTGTGTGGTTAACTGACCAGACAGCGGGCTAACGGGAGTTCGTTCATTCAGTTCTCTACTGCAAGAATGTTTTTAGGTCTTGTGGGGATCCTGAACGACTATTGGGAACCCAATTGCTCAATGCGTTATATAATGAAATACAATGAGAGCATAAGCGAAACATTCAAGGATATAAGCAATTTTTAGCGTATTTTTCCTTGTCTGGCCGCGGTAACACAGTGTATGATAAAACGGCTATAAAAAAGAAAGATGGACAAGCTTGAGTTTGGTTATATCCACCCAGGGGACTGCTTTCAGCCCCCTTTCGAAATTTCGCTGTGACACCGGATTCGATTTGCATGCGTAAAACACTTTAAGTATTTCATAACTATTAACGGGGGAACCACCTTGATCGAGCCTGATTTTATATTACTGCAAAACATCCAGGATACCTTTAATACCTTCCTTCAAAATATCCGTATTGTCGATCTGCTGGATATTATTATCATCTCCTCTTTTCTCTATATCGTACTAAACTGGTTGCGCCAAAGTGCCTCGCGCCGCAATTTATTTAGCTTTTTAGTGATATTAATTGTGTATGTCATCGCCCGCTTTACCGGTATGTACCTCACGGAGCTGCTTATAGAAGGACTATTCGTTATAATCCTGATCGGTATTATCGTGGTATTCCAATCTGATATGCGACGGATTATCGACCGCATCAGCAACTGGCGGTTTTTCGACATCTCCCAGCCCGATTCTACGGATATTTCAAGCAGTATTATTACAGAAGCAGTGGCCAAGATGGCGGATCAGCGAACGGGAGCCCTCATTGTCCTCAAGGGCAGGGAAGACTGGGACCGGCATGTTCACGGCGGCATTGAGCTCGATGGCAAGATCACGATCCCGCTGCTCCGCAGTCTCTTTAATACCAGCGCTCCGGGTCACGATGGAGCGGTGCTCAGCGACGGACAGCGAATTTTAAAGTTTGGGGTCCACCTCCCCCTTTCGACCAATTTGTACAAACTGTCGCGGGGGGGCACGCGGCACACGGCTGCGCTGGGACTTTCGGAAAAATGTGATGCCCTGGTGATCGTGGTTTCGGAAGAACGGGGAACCATAAGCATTGCCCAAAACGGCCGGATCCGACAGCTGGAATCCCACAGCGACCTCAAAAAACACCTCGATGATTTTTGGGCCGAATATTATCAATCAAACACAACATCCTACAAACAATGGGGCGAAAGCCGCAGCCTGAAAACCGCCCTGGCCGCCGGGAGCCTGGCCTTTATCCTGTGGCTGTCCTTTGCCTATTCCTCGGAGACCGTATACAGAACATATGCCGTGCCCATTGAATACAGCAACCTGGAATCCACTCCTTATGCCCTCCAGGATACGGTGCCGCTGGAAGCGCGACTTACCCTCTCGGGGTCCGAGCAGGCCTTTCGCACCTTCGAACCCTCGGACCTGGTTATATCGTTTGACCTGGCCTCCGAGGAGGTCGAAGACCTTGAACTGGATATCGACAGCGACAATATCAACCTGCCGGCAGGATTACAGTTTTTCGAAGCTTCTCCACCTGCCCTCCAGCTTAAAAAGCAATTCTTTGTCCCTGCAGACGTCCCCGTAAAAGTACCCGTGACCGGCACCATTGCAGAGCACCTGCAATTTCAGTCTGTTGTCCCCTCTCCTGAAACCATAACCGTATTGGTAGATACCGCTTCGGCGTCAATCGACTCGGTTCTGACCGAACCCGTGGATCTAAGCCAAATTGAGGAACAGACCGTACAGCAAAAAATGCTCCAGCTGCAAGGAGACTCGTTTCGGCTGCCCGAGCAAACCTCCCCCAATATCAGCGTAACGGTAAACGTGCGTAAAATCCAATCATAATTCTTTCCTGTTCCCAGCGTTTGATAGTTATAATTGCCACCACCAAATCATCCATAAATCCTGTTTAATATGAGAATTTTTTCCTTATTCCTGGCTCTTTTTCTTTTTACCGGCGGAGCAATACAGGCTCAAGAAAACATAATCTCCATTAATTCCTCGGCCTCGGTTGAAATCCCGGCTGACCGCATTGCTTTTCATATCAACCTCAACGGCGAAGCGGCCACGCCCCGGGAAGCCTTCGATCTGCACAAGGAACGGGAAGAAGTACTGCTTGAGCTCCTGAAAAAGCACCAGATTGAAGAAGATGACATCAACATCGAACCGATTGCTATCTCCCGCACCAATGTCCACCGCGAAGACCAGGAGCCCCGTATCCGCACGCGCCAAAATGTCACGCTCACGCTTTCCGATTTTGACCGGTATGAGGAGATACAGATCGCTTTAATCGAGAGCGGATACGATGAATTTAACGGTAATTTTGTATCGT
Source organism: Fodinibius sp. (assembly GCF_041642155.1). Classification (NCBI taxonomy): domain Bacteria; kingdom Pseudomonadati; phylum Balneolota; class Balneolia; order Balneolales; family Balneolaceae; genus Fodinibius; species Fodinibius sp. Next base: position 17,742 of record NZ_JBEPWZ010000018.1, on the reverse strand, counting down.
CTGAAGCTGAATCGGGAAAAGACGAAGCCCTTAAAGAGGCGTTGAAGACCGCCCGTGAAAAAGGGGAGCTGATCGCAAAAGAAAGTACCCTGAAACTGGACGGCATTCAATCGATTGACTTTTCCTATAACCAGTCGCCGCCCCGCCCGTTGATGGAGATGGCCGCTTTTCAGCAGGACCGGTCAAAGAGCAGCCTCATTTCAGAATACGGGCAGTCGGTAAGTGTTTCCGCCAGCGTGTCGGTCAAATACAACTTCAGTCCCCTCGAAAACTGAGGAAACTTCTTTATCTCTCCGACCGGTTCTGCCGTAAAATCGGCTCCAGGACCTCCCAGATGTTTTGTGCAACCACTTCATGTCCCTCTGCGGTGGGATGGATCCCATCGGACTGGTTTAACTCGTCGTTGCCTCCTACGCCCTCCAGCAGAAAAGGAATGAGCTCCACATCATGTTGCTCTGCCAGCTCGGGATACACCTGCCTGAACGCATCGGTGTAATCCGATCCTAGGTTAGGCGGCACCTGCATGCCCGCCAGCACAATGGCCGCATCCGAGTATTTCGCCCGAACCTTGTCAATTATCTTTTGCAAGTTACTTTTGGTAACTTCCGGATCAATGCCTCTCAGCCCGTCATTGCCCCCCAGTTCGAGAATAAATACGGATACCGGCTGCTTCAGCATCCAGTCAATGCGCCGAAGTCCCCCGGAGGACGTCTCCCCGCTGAGTCCCCCGTTAACTGCTTTATAATTCCAGCCTAATGAATCAATTTTTTGCTGAATCAGCGCAGGATAAGCTTTTTGCTTGTCAATCCCATGTCCCGCCGTAATGCTGTCGCCAAAGAAGAGGATACGGGACGGTTCCTCCTGGGCGGAAGCAGGCAGAGAGAAAAGAATAAGCGTAACAAAAAATGTTAAAAATCGTTTCATTAATCTGTTAATACGTATTTAAAAGTTATCTTTGAATATTCAGGAAACGATTTTCGCCGCAGAATGATTCAATGACCTGTAGCTATTCAAGTGCTTTCAATGCTTCCAAAAAGGCAACCGTACTGAATTGATGTTATGCCCATAGCAATTTCATTCCCTCACCGGGGTTGAACTCAGCACGGCGTAATAACGCAGTATAATAACCAAATGTATATTTTCAACCATCAGTCCGGGACGTTGCTGTTCATTAACTAATTTCCAGGCATTTATTATATTTATGGATTCAAATCCCATTTTAGAAGTTACCGATCTTACCCAGCAATTCAGAAGCGGAGACCGGCAGCTTACCGTTCTTGACCATATTACCTTTTCGGTGGAAGAAGGCACGACCTGCTCGATCGTGGGTCCCTCCGGCAGCGGAAAGACTACGCTACTGGGCCTGTGTGCCGGCCTGGACCGACCCACTGAAGGGGAGGTCACCTTAAACGATATCCCGCTGGGTCCGCTTAGTGAGGATGAACGTGCGGAAGTACGAAATAAGTATGTGGGATTTGTCTTTCAGACCTTTCAGCTGGTCCCCACCCTAACCGCTTTGGAAAACGTAATGGTCCCGCTGGAATTGCGGGGCCTCAAAACAATTGAGGTTAAAGAGGAGGCCCGGCAGCTGCTCGCGAAAGTCGGACTCGAAGAGCGGCTGCATCATTATGCTACCCAGCTGTCGGGAGGCGAACAACAACGCGTAGCTATTGCCCGGGCGTTCATCAACAAACCAAAAATTCTTTTTGCCGACGAACCCACCGGTAACCTCGATACCGACACGGGGAGCACCATTGAAAAGCTCCTCTTTGACCTGAACAAAATCAACGGGACCACGCTGATACTGGTAACCCACGATCTGTCGCTTGCCGAACAGTGCCAGCGGACGATCCATCTGAAAAACGGGGCAGTTGACCGGGACGAGTGGACCGGGCAGCCAAGGATGGAACAAGTTAACCGATAACGCGCCAATCACTTACAGTCACAAACTCATGTCTTCATTTTTTTCAAGCTGGTCCTGGAAGATGGCCTGGCGCGATGCCCGCTCCAATAAAAAGCGATTATTCGTATATATTTCAGCTATTATCATCGGGGTAGCCGCCCAGGTGGCCATCACCTCCTTCAGGGACAGCCTCAACAGTACCATCAACAACCAGTCCAAAGAACTGCTGGGCGCCGATCTCGAGATTGAGACCGAACAGCCTTTTCCCGATACCCTGCGATCCTATGCCGAGGCCCTGGGCGGAGAGCAGGCTACCATAACGGAATTCCCCTCCATGGTTTTTTTCCCCGGAAACGGGGCTACCCGGCTCTCTAACGTACGGGCCCTCGAGGGCAACTTCCCCTTTTACGGGACCCTGGAGACCCGTCCGTCCGATGCGGCACAGCAGTTCAAGACCGATCACTCGGCACTGGTTGACCAGACCCTTTTAACGCAGTTCGGCCTCTCCGTCGGGGACTCTGTCAAGATAGGAGAAGTCACTTTTCCCATCGGCGGGGCCATCACCAAAGTACCGGGCGAAGCGGCCGCTACCTCCCTGGTCGGCCCGCGCGTCTTTATCCCGCAGGCCCTGCTGGACTCCACCAGGCTGGTCCAGCGCGGCAGCCGGATCGAATACAAGCGTTACTTCAAGTTCGACGACAACCGCGATATGGAGCCGATCGAGGCAAAACTTGATTCGCTGGAAGACCATCTCCGTATCGATATCGACTATGAGACCGTCGAAGAACGGCGGGAAGAGATCGGGGAGGCGGTCGGCAACCTCGGTAAATTTCTGAATTTAGTCGGCTTCATTGCCCTTCTGCTGGGCGGCATTGGGGTAGCCAGCTCCATACACGTCTACATCAACCAGAAGATCAGTACCGCCTCCGTGCTCCGCTGTTTCGGGGCGTCGTCTGACCAAACGATGAGCATTTTTCTGATCCAGGCGGTGGTCCTTGGCTTTCTGGGCGCCCTTGCGGGTACCCTCCTGGGGGTCGGCATGCAATACCTGCTCCCCGCCCTGGTCAGCGATTTTCTGCCGGTGGATGTCGAGCTGACGATTTCGTGGCTTTCTATCGGACTCGGTCTCTTTACCGGTACCGGCGTGGCCCTTGCGTTTGCGCTCATGCCGCTGCTGGCACTCCGCAAGGCCTCACCCCTGTATGCCCTGCGCACCCTCGAGGAATCCATCACCTCGCTCCTCTCTCACAACGTTAAGTTCCTGATTTATGCCGTTATCGTACTCACGGTCTTCGGCTACGCAACGCTGCTGACCGAAAGCTGGAGGGTCGGGGGACTCTTTACCCTTGGTATGGTTGCGGCTTTTGGACTGCTTTTGCTGGTGGCCCGGCTCCTCATGAAGCTGGTGAAGCGTTATTTTCCCTCTCACTGGCCATACGTGTGGCGCCAGGGACTGGCGAATCTTTACCGTCCCAATAACCAGACGGCTACGCTGATGCTCTCGCTGGGACTCGGTATGCTGCTGGTCAGTACGCTTTATTTCAGCCAGGATATGCTGATGGAGGAGCTCGACTTCGCTACCCGCGATGACGCCCCCAACCTCATCTTTTTTGATATTCAGCCGGACCAGAACGAGGGACTCATTCAGCTGCTCGAGGAAGAGGGTTTGCCTATCCTTCAGAATGTCCCCATGGTAACGATGCGGCTGGACTCCCTCAGGGGACGCAGCACGAGGGCGATCGCTGACGACACCACCAGCGAGGTGCGCGGGTGGGCCCTCCAGCGGGAATACCGCTCCACCTACCGCGATTCGCTGGTCAACTCCGAAACGCTTCTAAAAGGAGAATGGACCGGGAAGGCCGATCCTTCGCAGGGCGCCGTACCTGTTTCGGCCGCGCAGGAGATTGCCGAAGACCTGGAGCTTGAAATCGGAGATTCACTGACATTTGATGTTCAGGGCGTACCCGTTCAAGCCTATGTGGGGAGTATCCGCGAAGTGGACTTCCGGCGGGTGCAGCCCAACTTCTTCATGCTCTTCCCCGCCGGCGTGCTGGAACAGGCTCCGCAAATATTTGTGACGGTCACCCGCACCCCCAACCGGGAGGTTACGGCCGGGACCCAGCAGGCCGTGGTACGGGACTACCCCAACGTTTCCGCTATTGATGTAAGCCGTATCCTGGAAACCATCAACCGGTTTATTGACGACATCTCCTTCGCCATCCAGTTTATGGCGCTTTTCAGCATTCTGACCGGGCTCATCGTGCTGGCCAGTTCGGTTGCGACCAGCCATTTTCAGCGGGTCAGGGAAAGCGTCCTGCTTCGTACGATGGGAGCCAGCAAAAAACAGATTATCAGTATTCTTTCGGTGGAGTACCTGTTTCTCGGACTCCTTTCCGCCTTGACGGGACTTATTCTCTCGCTAAGTGCCAGCTGGCTGCTGGGCTACTTCTATTTCGACATAATCTTTGTGCCCAACGTTTGGGTGATCATCATTGGTACGGTACTGATTACGGGACTGACCATCTTTATCGGCATGCTCAACAGCCGAAGTATCTACAGGCGAACCCCCCTCGAAGTGTTGCGCACAGAAACAACCTGATATGGTTGTTGGTGATTCAGACCCTTTTATGTCAGCTATCTCCTCCCAATGAGAATGCACCCACTCCGCTCTTTTGGAATTATTGGCCGGTGGCGGGTGTTTCTAAACCTCAGTTCTACAACGCGCCACCTTAGGCTGCGATAACTATTTTTTTCTGGCATCCGTAATATTTAGTCTTTTTACATTAAAAACAGGCATGGAACATCTGGTCCTTTTTGACCTATAATGCACTGATCCGTTTTGAATTCAAATAAGTTCCAACAGTTATGACTACATTTAAAAAAGGTACAGCAATTATCGTTTGTATTGGTTTAATGGGTTTAATGTTTCAGGGGTGTAAAAACTGGAGCAAAACTGCTAAAGGTGGCGCTGCCGGCGCCGGTGCGGGGGGACTGGCAGGGGCAGTTATCGGTAAAGCCGCAGGCAATACCGTGACCGGTGCGATTATAGGCGCTGCAGTGGGCGGAGCAGCCGGGGCAGCCATTGGTAATTATATGGATCGCCAGGCTGAGGAGATGGAAAGTGAATTGGAGAATGCCGAGGTTGAACGCGTGGGCGAAGGAATCAAGATTACTTTTGATTCCGGTATCCTGTTTGATTTCGACTCATATGAACTCCGGAGCGCCTCCAGGGAAAATATTGAGGAACTTTCCGATATTCTGCAAGACTATGAGGATACCGAGATCCTGTTTGCCGGACATACCGACAGCCAGGGATCTGAAGAATATAACCAGCAACTCTCGGAAGACCGGGCCAAGGCCGTTGCAAGCTATGCCTCGCAACAAGGGGTGGCAAGTGATCGGATGATTATCACCGGCTTTGGCGAAGAAGACCCGGTAGCGGATAACAGTACCGAAGCGGGACGACAGCAAAACCGCCGGGTTGAGATAGCCGTCTATGCCAATGAAGAGCTTAAGGAAAAAGCAAAAGAAGGAGAATTGGGAGGCTGATTATTCTCTCAACCCTTAGATTCGCAAGGCCCGTACCATCAATGGTGCGGGCCTTTTTTTGTGATGCTTGGAAATACCTTTTGTCTTGCACATATTATAGTATTCCTCATAATTCAAAGAGTATGGCAGGCATGGCAAAACAATTTATACATCCCTTGTCCCGGCGTAAAAGAAATAGTTCCCAAAAACCCGGCACCGCGCCGGGTACCGTGGAATATATGGGACACCAGAGAGTAGAGGAAGTACAGATTGCGCTTTATGATTATGACGAATCGCATGTCGACCGGCTTACCGTTACCGATATTGAAGAGTGCCGGCCTTACCTGGAAAATCCGTCGAAAACCTGGATCAACGTCAACGGTCTGCACGATACGGGCAAGTTAAAAACCATCTGGTCCTTTTTTGAGCTGCATCCGCTTATCCAGGAAGATATTGTAAATACCGGGCAGCATCCTAAAATGGAGGTCTATGACAACTGTATCTTTTTTGTTTTGCGGATGTTTTCCTATTCGAAAGAGCATAAATCGCTCCATTCCGAACAGATAAGTATTGTACTGGGACCCAATTATGTGCTGTCATTCCAGGAGACGGACAACAACCATTTTCAGCCGATCCTGGATCGTCTTACGATCAAGGGGGGACGCATGCGAGATCAGCCGGTCGATTACCTTGCGTATGCTCTGATCGATACGGTGGTTGATCACTATTTCACTGCCCTCGACCAAATCGGGGATACCATACTGAACATCGAAGAAGGTTTGTTTGAAAACGACGAAGAAGATCTGCTGCACCAGATTCATAAAGTCAGGCAGGAAACCGCCCTTTTTCGCAAAGCGATCCGGCCCCTGCGCGAGGCTCTTAACACGGCTTTACGAGATGAATCTCCCCTGATATCCGATCACACCAAACTGTTTCTGCGGGATGTCTATGACCACATTATTCAGGTAATCGATACCATAGAAAGTTACCGGGATATGGTCCTCAGCCTGCACGACCTGTACATGTCAAATATCAGCAACAAGATGAACGAAGTGATGAAGGTACTGACGATTATTGCCACGATCTTCATCCCCCTGACCTTCGTTGCGGGTATCTATGGAATGAACTTTAACCCCGAGGCCAGTCCCTATAACATGCCGGAACTCAACCTGTTTTGGGGGTACCCGGCCTCTCTGGTGTTTATGGCTGTTATTGCTGTAGGCATGGTGTTTTATTTTAAACAAAAAGGATGGCTTTAGCCATTATTGATTCATAATTTCCGTTAACTTTAATATCATATCATAACAATATTATGGAAAACATCAGAATTCTCGTGCCGCTCGACTTTTCCGAACTGAGTACCAGTGCACTTCATTCAGCCCGGCAGATGGCCCGGCTCTTCGAGGGTACCATCACCCCCTTTCACTCGTACCTGCCTCTTAACGAGGTAGACGGCGGACCATACATGTTCGGGGGCATGGGATCGACCGCGATTGACGATTACGAAGAAATTCAAACGGCCCTGAACAGCCGGCTGACTGAGCTGGGTGAAGAAAATGTCGATCCCTCGCTCCTCACCAAACCCCTCATATCCATCGGTAATCCGGCCCAGGCTATCGTCGAGGAAGCCAAAGATTTTGATATGATTGTAATGTCCACCCACGGGCGTACCGGTTTCTCACGCTTTTTTCTGGGATCCGTTGCGGAAAAAGTATTGCGCATGTCCCACCTGCCGGTGCTGATTGTCAATGAGGAACGGGAAGTTACAAACCTGAACCGAATCCTGCTGACGACGGATTTTTCGGACCATTCCAGGGCGGCGTTCCCCTATGCCAAAGAGATAGCCCTAAAAGCAAATGCAAAGCTGGAGCTTATCAATATCTTTGCCTATGATCCCGAACACGACAGTAATCCCGACAAGTCAAAAATTGAGCTTCGCAACCAGCGGCTGAAGGTCCTGGCCAAAGAGGAGCTCCATGAACTCGAAGACCTGATATCAACAAATGTGATCGTCTCGACGGACACCCCTCACGAAGCGATTCTCAACTATAACGCAGCCGACCCCTATGATCTCGTTGTCATGTCGACGGTGGGGCGAACGGGCATCGACTACCTGATGATGGGCAGCACGACGGCTAATGTAGCACGCCATGTAAAAAGTCCGGTCCTAAGTATTAATCCCAGACAACAGGCTGAAGCTGAATAACATTGAAAACCCGAACCATTGCGAATATACGATCCTTCTTTTTTCTTATAGCCGTCCTGTTTTTTTACAGCTGCGGAGCCCCGGGGTTTGAATCAGGGGAGGAAGATCCGCCGGGAGGGGAGATTCCACAAACAGAGCCTGTGGCTCCCGACGGCATCCTTGAAACCGTAACGTGGAATATTGAGTGGTATGGTGCAAACGACAACTTCCGGCAGACTAAAAACGCCGTTCGGGTGATGGATTCACTGGATGCAGACCTTTTTGCCCTCCAGGAAATTCACAGCCGCGAAGCCCTCGCTGTTCTGCTGGACCCACTTGCGGGCTATCACGGATTTACAGCCGAACACGTTAACAAGGGACAAAAAATGGCGTTTGTCTATAACACCCTCACTATCGATTCCCTGGAGGCCGGGGCTATTACGGATGTGCGGGAGGACTACCAACAAGGCTGGGAGTATTTCTGGGCCAATGGGCGGACGCCGCTGTATTTCCGATTTGACTATACCTTTGAGGAAACCACCATTGAATGTTATGCCGTTGTCGTTCATGGCAAAGCGAATACGGCCGATCACGGAGAATCCTATAAGCGACGTCAAGAGGCGGCAGAGGGACTCTTTTATTACCTGATGGATGAGGAACCCAATGCCAACATCATCCTGCTCGGCGACTTCAACGACGATGTGGATGAATCGCTTTATTACCATGAGCCCGGTAATTTGGCTGAAACATCCTATGACGAATTTGTAGAGCACTCCCAACACTTTGATGTGATCACCCACGTGCTTTCGCTCAATAAAGAATCCTCGTCCCTCAACTATATGGAGGAAGGCAACCTCATTGATCATATTGCCATTAGTGACGAGCTCTTTCCTTTTTATATAGGCGAAAGTGCCGCGGTCTATGACGCCCCGCTGAACTATATTACCAACTTTGAATCAACCACCTCCGATCACCTGCCCGTCTGGGCAAAATTTGATCTGACACGATAAACCAGCTGGCGTTTTTGCCGTTACCGGAAGTACCATTAAGGGATGAATGGTTAACATAAAAAATCTGTACGGGCTATAGGATTTTTTACTATGTTTTAGCCGGCTTATATTTGCGTTTTAAAACCATGACACCAAAAAACTTGCACAAGCCCATGTCAGCCATATGGGCTTAATCCTAACAAAACCAATCACGATTAACTTACGCTGTTTTTAATGGGATTTGATCAATTATTGATTTTAGGAGTATTGTTTCTCGCTTTTGTAGGGCTGGCTATTGATCTGTGGAGCCCGGATGCCGTTTTGCTGACCGCCCTGGCTGTGATCACCGTCAGTGGCGTCATTAGCCTCGATCAGGCTGTTGAAGGGTTTGGCAATACCACCCTGGTAGCCCTGGGAAGTTTATATGTTGTGGCAGCGGCACTGAGGGAAAGCGGGGCGCTGGACCGGGCAAGCGATTTTATCCTGGGAAAGGAAGCCAGAAGCATACAACAAATTTTGTTGCGGCTGTGTCCGAGTGTCTCCGCCTATTCGGCTTTTCTGAATAATACGCCAGTGGTCGCAATGGGCATTCCTGCTATCCGAAGCTGGGGACAGAAAAATAACATACTGGTATCGAAACTGCTGATACCCCTTTCCTATGCTGCTATTCTCGGGGGACTCTGTACCTTGATCGGGACCAGCACCAACCTGATCACGCACGGACTCCTGCTGAGTCATGGGTTTGAGGGACTTTCTTTTTTTGAGCTTGCCTGGGTGGGTGTTCCCTGCGCGATAGCGGGGCTTGTTTATCTCGTCTTTGTCTCTCCCCTCCTGACCCCCGCCCGGCGTGATATCCGGTATGAAGAGGAGCGACTCAGGGAGCTGCTGGTTGAACTCGAAATTACGGATGAAGCGACCGTCATTGGAAAAACCATAGAAGAAGCTGGCCTGGGGAGCTTCCCGGGCTTTTATCTTTCACGGATTAACCGTAACGACCGTGAAATTGCCCCGGTCCCCGAGAACGAGCAACTCCGCCCCGGCGACCATCTTTTTTATGCTGCTGAAGGAGGAATAGCAGCAAAAGCTCCTGAACTTGACGAGTTTCCCGGTCTCCGGCTCGCACTGCAACCCCCCAGAAATATTAAGCGGGAAGAAAAAAAAGACCGTGAACTTCATCAGGTGGTCATCAAAGAAGGTTCCCGGCTGGTAGGATCCACCCTGGAGGAGGCAAAGCTCCTCGAACGGTTCGGAGCAGCGGTTACCGGTGTCCGCAGAAGAGGTAAGCGTATTGACCAGCCCCTGGGCGAGTTCGTACTCCATGCCGGCGATCTCTTACTCCTTGACACCGGCCGTGCTTTCAGGGGTGCGTATGAGGATACCGAGGATTTTTTCTTGACCAGTGAGGCCGGCGGGGAAGCCCCCGGGGCCACAAAGGAAGCCAAAGAACATCGTCCCGGCGGAAAAGATCTCTACGTCTCCGTTGCCGTATTAATGGGCATTATAACGCTGGTGACGTTCGGCACCCTTCACATAGCGCTGGCGGGCATATTAGGCGTGGCTGTTTTGCTGGCGTTCAATGTTATCGAGGCCGGGGAAGCCCGGAAATCAGTAGACTGGACGGTACTGATTGTGATCGGAGCCGCTATCGGTTTGGGCCGGGCCATGGAGGTCAGCGGTGCCGCCGAAATCATCGGCCGCTGGATGGTGGAGCTGACCAGCGCCTATGGTCCCCGGGCCGTGCTGGCCGGCGTGGTTATTGTCACCGCTGTCCTGACGGAGGTCATTACGAATAACGGTGCGGTCGCATTGATGTTTCCGATCGCTTTATCGGTTGCGGAAACACAAGGTATGGAAGCCCGCGGTCTGATCATAGCCATTACCCTGGTAGCGTCGATGTCCCTGCTGACGCCCATCGGTTACCAGACAAACCTGATGGTATACGGTCCCGGTAACTACCGGTTTACCGACTTCTTCAAGGTGGGTTTTCCCCTGCAAGTCGTTCTTTGGTCGATTGTAATCATCCTGATCCCCTTCATATGGCCACTGTAGGCTCTCTCCCCTTGCTGGGCTGTGGGAGGGCTTTTGCAGCTGACGGACAAAAGCTGCGGATCCCCCTTAATGACAGGGATTAATTTGGTTATTTGGTATTTGGCCCTTAGCCTTACTTTTTACCGAAAGTCCGAGAGAGGGCAGCGGTGTCAGGCTGATTTGGTCGAGGGCACAAGCTCATCCTTATACTGCAGTTCATACAGCTTGCGGTAGATCCCTCCCTCTTTTTGAAGCAGCTCTCCATGCGTTCCTTTTTCCCGGATCTCTCCCTTGTGCATTACCAGGATCTGGTCGGCCTCGTGAATAGTCGACAGCCGGTGTGCAATGACGATGGACGTACGTCCTTCCATCAGCCGGTCACATACCCGGTTGACAATATCCTCCGTCTCGGAATCGACGCTGGAAGTGGCCTCGTCCAGCACCAGGATCGTCGGATCATATACCATTGCCCGGATAAAGCAGATCAGCTGGCGTTGCCCCATGGAAAGCGAAGCCCCGCGCTCACTCAGCTTGAAATTAAAGCCGCCGGGCAGCTTATTGATGAACTGATCGGCCCCCACGCTCCGGGCCGTCTCAATGACTTTTTGTTTAGAGATGTCCGGATTGCCCAGCGTGATATTTTCCATAATAGTACCTGAGAAGAGGGCATTATCCTGTAACACCAAAGCAAAGTTGGAGCGGAGTTCCTCTAACGAGAGACCCTGAATGTTCACCCCGTCCAGAAAAATGCTCCCCCTGTCAATATCATAGAAACGCATCAGGAGGTTGATAATCGTTGACTTCCCGGCCCCGGTTGCTCCCACAATCGCTATGGTTTCGCCCGGATTTGCTTCGAAAGAAACATCCTTAAGCACGGTTTCCTCTTCGTTATAGCCAAACCAGACCTCTTCAAAACGAATATGTCCCTCCGGCTCGGCAATATGTCGCGGTTGCACCGGATCGGTCACTTCATTGGTGGTATCCATCACATCAAAAATACGCTCTGATGAAGCCAGTGCAGACTGCAGGGTGTTAAACTTCTCCGAAAGTCCCCGGATAGGCCGGAAAAAGTCGCGCACGTATTGTACGAACGCCAGCAGGATACCAAAGGTAACCTGATCCATGACCGCCCGCCCGCCGCCGTACCAAATAACCAGGGCCATTGCCAGACTTGCTATTATCTCCACAGCGGGCCAAAAGATGGCGAAATAAAAAATAGTATCCAGGTAGGCGCCCTTATAACTGCTGTTGATATCCCGGAACTTGCTGCGCTGCCGCTTCTCTTTATTGAAGAGCTGTACCACGTCCATCCCGTTGATATGTTCCTGAACAAATGAGTTAAGCCGGGCGATCTGATCGCGGACATCCAAAAAGGAAACACGCACTTTAGCCTTGAATAAAAAAGTAGCATAAAATAACAGGGGAAGTACCGAGATTGCCACCAGCGAGAGCTCCCAGCTCATGCTGAACATAAAGTACAGGATGAAGAAGATACGGAACATATCACCCATAATATTGACGACCCCGTCACTCAGCAGATCGCTAAGGGCCTCAATATCACTGGTGGTACGCGTAATCAGCCGGCCGATGGGATTCTTGTCAAAAAACTGGACATGCATCGACTGAATTTTCTCGAAAACCGCATTACGCAGGTTATAAAGCGTACCCTGTCCGAACCAGCGCGTCAGGTAGGTATTAATAACCAGTATAATAAATTCGCCGACCAGGGCTCCCAGCAGGAGCACAATAATCCACAGCAATCCCTCGAAGTCATTATTTGCAATATAATCGTCAACCGCAATCTGGGTCAGTTTCGGACGTATGGTCCCCAGGAAGGAAGCCCCGAGCGTCAGAGCTATGCCCAGAACGACATACCAACGATAGGGTTTGATAAATTGATAAAGCCGTCGAAGCAGGTGCGAGTCGACGGCTTTATCGGTCTGCTTGTTACTCACGCTTCCATGGATTTAGAATCGGTCGAAATCGTCGAAGGGAGTACGGGGGGTGATTTGCTTGGGTTTACGTTCCTTGCTGTTGTCCCCTCCGTTTCCTCCACTGTTGTTATTGTTGTTAGAACTTCGCGATTTTCCGCTTCGTTTTTTACTGCTTTTTCGGCTCCTGCGTTTCTTTCCAGGTGAATTTTTACGTTTGCGCATGCGACGCTTTTTCTTGCCGCTGCTGCGTTTTTTTCGTTTTGACCCCTTATTCTTATTGCTGTTATTATTGTTGCCCCGGTTGATCTCTTTAATATAGACTTTGGGCTTGATGATGCCTTTTTCGTGGGCCGGATCAGTAAAAATCGGCCGCAATTCGGTGGCCACCCAGGTAGGGAAGAAATCATCACGGGCTTCTCGCAACAACACATACTCATTGGTATAACGAGCAGAGAAATGGGTAATCACCAAAAGCTTGGTTTTAGCTTCGTTGGCAACCCGGGCCGCGTCTTTGGCCGTGGAATGGCCGGTCTCTTCTGCCTTATCGGAAAGGCTGTCGCTAAAGGTGGCCTCATGGATGAGTACATTGGTATTTTTAGCCAGCTTCACCGAATTGGGACAGTATTTGGTATCGGTAATATAGGCAAAACTATCACCGGGGCGGGGATGACCCACAATGTCCGCGGATTTTACCACAGTGCCGTCTTCCAGTTCCACATCTTTGCCGGCCTTGAGGTCTTTATACTGCCAGTCTTCGCTGATGCCCAGCTTCTCAGCTTTGTCGGCATCAACCTTGCCCGGCAGATCTTTCTCCTGCAGGCGGTAGCCGATGCAAAACTTGGTATGATTAAGAGGACGTGCTTCTACATAATAGTCATCGGTATCAACAACCCGCTCTTCCTCAAAATCCTCCTCAACTTCAACATATTCGATTTCGTAGCTCAGGCTAATATTCGAAAACTCAAAATTCCATTCTACAAAATCTTTTATTCCGGTGGGGCCCACCAGTGTTATGGGGCGGTCGCGCCGTTGCAGCTGCAGGGTCGATAGCAGCCCAATCAGGCCGGAATAATGATCCGTATCAAAGTGAGATATAAAGATATAATCAATTTGAGAACGTTTTAGCCCCCCCTGTAACATTCGCATTTGGGCATTTTCTCCACAATCGAATAAGAAAACGCTGCCTTCTCTCCAGACGGCTATTGATGATAAATGCCGGGTTGCTGTCGGAGTTGCTGATGCAACACCTAAAGGTACAATAATCATGGGTTCTACTCCTGTGTTTTTTTAAATCATGCTACGGTCAAGCAACTTGATTTTATTGGTTGAATATTACTATTTGATTTTAAATTTCGGCCAACTCTTCTTCTATGAGCTGTTTATTATACATTACTGAATAACGACCTTCTTTTTCTAACAATTCCTCATGGGTTCCTTTTTCTACAACTGTTCCATCTTCGATATAGTATATAATATCTGCATCTTTGATGGTAGATATTCTATGGCTGATCATTAGTGTCGTTCTTCCCTTTAGCTCTCGTCGGAGATGTTGTAGTATAGACTCTTCGGTCTTGGTGTCTACCGCGCTTAATGAGTCATCTAATATAATAATTTTTGGATCCCGAATCAGTGCTCTTGCAATAGCGGTGCGTTGCTTTTGTCCACCCGAAAGAGTGATGCCTCTTTCGCCTAATATAGTCTCAAATTTATTTTCAAAATCCAAAATATTATTTCGGACTTGTGCTTTTTCTGCGGCTTTTTCAATCTCCTGCTGCGAGGCATCCCGGGTGCCGAAAGCGATATTTTCGCCTATGGTATCCGAAAACAGGAACGTATCCTGTGGGACAAGCCCGATACTTTGTCTCAAGAGTTCCAAGGGAATTGACTTTATATTCGTTCCATCAACTAAAATTTCTCCCTCTGTCACTTCAAATAAACGGGGAATAAGTTTTACAAGCGTCGTTTTTCCACTGCCGGTCCGCCCGACAATCGCCGCATTTTGTCCGGCTTCAATACGCATGGTGATGTTTTGCAGGGCATACTCTTCGGCGTCCGGGTATTTAAAAGATACATTGTTAAACTCGATAGTCCCTTCTATTTCATCAATATCGTGATCGGTAATCGATTTATCGGTAATATTAACCTCTTCCGTCAACATCTCGTCGATCCGCTTCCATGAGGCCATCGCCTGTTGAAACCGGTTAACGGTATACCCCAGCGACGCAACCGGCCAGGTCAGGTATGCTACGTATATTATATATTCCATAATATTGCCAACCGTCAGCGTGCCTTCAATCACCAGCTGTCCGGCTTTCCAAACGACAATAACAACCGAAAGTCCTATTAATAAGTTCAGCGTCGGGTGAAAAAGCGACTCGACCAGGTCGAGTCGTAGTTTCTTTTTTCGGTACCGCTCGCTTTCATTTTCAAATCGCCGGCGTTCGTACGCCTCGCGGTTAAATGCCTTAATAAGCCTGATGCTCGTAAAAGATTCCTGGGCGCGTCCCGCTATCGTCGAGTACTGTTCCTGTATAATCCGCGAATAGTCATTGATATAGCCGCTCACCCAATAAGCAAAAGCCGATAAAAACGGCAGCGGAAGCAGCGCCCAGAATGTTAATTCAGGACTCACAATAATCATCATCGTAATAATAAAACCCGCCCGCGTGATCGTATTAATGGTGTACATGTAAGCGGGACCAAAATACTCGCGCACCTTGGAGACGTCTTCGGTAGCCCTCACATAAATTTCCCCCGATTTATACGTGCTGTAAAATCGTTGCGGAAGTTTCAACAATTTATCGAAAATATCGTTGCGCAAGTCGAACTCTATCTTGCGGGAGGCCACAATAAGCGTCTGACGCGTAGCAAACAGCAGCACTCCGGATAAGATGACCGCTCCCACCAAAAGCAACGCATTCTTGGCCAAAAGCCAGCTGGCATCACTGCCGAAAAGCACCTCCAGGATGGTATCGAAACTTTCCGGGGAACGATCTACTTCAATCGCTGCCACCTGGTCGACGGTACGCCGCAGATAAACGGGAATCCATACCAGAAAAAAATTGGAGGCCGTCAAAAACAAAGAGCCCAGCAGTATCGTGCCCTTATATTTCTTAAAATAACTGTTTAACTTGCGCAGCGAACCCAATGGTCTCTTTTTTAACTATTTTTACGCTTTGTTCGGCCTTTGCTACAATAACAAATACATTACGCAACCGTAACGTCGCTATATTTATTGATCCAATATTCAGCCAGGTTATATCCTGACAGATAGGCACTTTCTAATGACCTGTTGCCAAAGTAGTTCCCTATTAACGCAAGAGGAGCATCAATCATTTCCAATTCCATAAAATATTCGTTAATAACATTGCGTGCCTTAAAGAACTTCCACCGGTGGAGATACGTCGACTCCGGCTGAAGCGCCCAGGGGCCGATGATTGATGACGCTTCATCCATCAGCCTTTTGGTCACCTCCTCATCGCGGACTTTTTCATTCTTTCTGAAAAAGCTGTGTGAGGAATGCAGCACCAGGCCCGTTCGGTCGTTTATCCCCCGCTTTGACGATTCATTGCCGATCCAGTCGACAGCGCTATGCTCGCACTCAATGCCCTTCCAGTCGGGTGAGGCCCGATTATAGGTAGCCGACAATGTGATACAATCATCATAATATACTTCATCGATCTCACGAATAATTTTGCGCGCAGCGGTTTCGTCCTGCGCCGTCTGGAGCACGCCATAAGCTTCGGGAGCCGGGGTGGCAATAACCACCGCGTCGCACTCAAACACGTTAATATCGGTCAGGTTGATCATCCACGACCGTTTTTTTTCCCGGTCGGGACCGATATACGTCAGTCCTCCCGCTTTTTCCTGGGGCTTTATATCCACCCAGCGACTCAAATAGTTGGCAATGGAGTGCATCCCGTTCGTCATGGCGTACTGCGCCAGCGGTGATGCATTGGGGTCTTCCTTATGGAACTGGTCGCCGTCGTACATGCTAAACTCCCTGGTCCATTCGCGAAGCTGTTCTTTCTCGCTCAACTCTTCAATAAACTCCCGGAAAGTGCTGGTCTCCGCAGAAAAATGAGAAATTCCATAGTCGAGAATCATTTCATCCAGTTCGACCGAGGCCAGCGTTCCGCCCAGCGACCGGTTCCGCTCGATAATTGTTACATCATGGCCGGCCTTTGCCAGCCGCATACCGGCAATAAGTCCTGAAAAACTTGCCCCAATTATTCCTATAACCATTTCTGAAGTAATAAAATTAAATCGTTATTATTTAATGACTGAAAATCCGAAATTTTCTGCCAAATTTCTAAGATCAATTTGCACGCTGCATGATGATCGCCCTAAACCCAGTGGCCGGCCTTCCTTACAGCTGAAACACCCGCACACGAGGCGATACAGCCTCTTTATCGAGCAGCGCCGGCCAATAGGCAACCACGCCGCTGGCCCGCGGCCGGCCTCCAGCATAGCCCGTAACTCCCCCGGGACCGGTCAAAATGAGCGGGGCTACTTCTTTCCCGAATCGATTTAAATCCTCTTTGCCCGGCCCCGACAGCGACACGCGCATCTGCACTTCGTCATGGGAGGCGTCAAGAAGATCCTCGGTCAGAGGCTGTTCATTGCAGCCATTCACTCCGATATATTCCACACGAAATTCCTCAAATTGTAATTCCAAAGCCTCTGCGCGCCCTCGTAGTATCTCTCCTGCTTTTTGCGCCTTCTTTAATGCTTTCGGCCACGAATAGACCAACGTGGACGAGAGTTTATACCCATCGCTATAGCTTGCGGATACTTTATAGGTGTCGGTGGGGGGGCGGCCCTGTATGCCCGAGACATACACCCGGTCGGGACCGGCGGCTTCAAGCTTTACCGAAGTAAAATCGGCTATGCAGTCCGGCGTAAGATAGGCTGAAGGATCTCCTATTTCGTAAATGAGCTGCTCTTTTACCGTTTGTTCGCTAATCAACCCGCCAGTCTCTTCATGCTTGGTCACATAAAAACTGCCGTCCGCCTTTGCTTCTACAATGGGAAAGCCGATCTCCACAAAATTTTCCACCTGCTCCCAGTCCGTAAAATTCCCCCCCGAAACCTGGGCGCCACACTCGATCAGGTGTCCCGCCACGATACCCGCCGACATCTTATCGGGATCCTCGAGAGACCAGCCGAACTCAT
>NZ_JBEPWZ010000017.1:0-26601 GCF_041642155.1 Fodinibius sp. | reverse complement strand
TCAGTGATTTTGCAATCACCTCTGCTTTAGAGTTAACGTGTAACTTCTTATAAATGTTTCGTATATGTGCGCGTACGGTATCAATGGATATATCATACCGGTCCGCGATCATTTTATAGCTTAAGCCATCGACAAGGCCATTGACAATGTCGTGCTCCCGGGGGGTCAGATTCGAATCGGGATCTTTTTTAGGCATTTCTTCCTGAAAATGCGTGATCACTTTGCGCGCGATTTGAGGAGACATCGGGGCCCCGCCGTCCAGCAGTTTCAGGATAGATTCTTTAATTTCAGGCAGCGAAGTATGCTTGAGCAGGTAACCCGACGCCCCGGCCCGCAGGGCCTTGAATATCTTATGCGAATCGTGATAAACCGTCAGCATGATGATCTCGATATCGGGGTACTTATCTCTGATAATGCTGATCCCCTTGATACCCGACATGCCGGGCAGCTGTATATCCATCAGGATGACATCCGGCCCGGGATGTTCCTCCAGGTATTCAAGCATCTCTTCGACAGAATCCACGGCAACGGGACAGGACAGGTCGTCCTGCATATCCAGATACCGTTGAATCAGGTCACGAATCTTTTTATTGTCTTCGACGATGCCTGCGACTGAAGTCATAAGAATATGATTTAGGTGAATATTTGGGGTCATATTGCCTGCTGGCACTACCCTGCGTGTTCCACGCGCACTTCAAACCCCTCGCTGTTGTTAAAGGTAATATCTGCGCCAATACGATTTGATCGCATTTTCATGTTACGCAATCCCTGGCCGGTTTTGCGCTCATTTTTAGCGCTGCTGCCATTATCCCGGATACTCAACAGAAAGCCGGGACCATGGATTGAAAGTACAACTTCCACTTTATCGGCATTGGAATGTTTGGCGATATTGTTGATTGCTTCCTTGAAAATAAGATACAAATTTTCTTTCAGTGAAACCTGAAGCTTTTCCCGCATATTGCCGTCGAACTGGTAGATAACCTCTTTCCGGGGCAGCACGCTGTTCACGTGGTCCTGCATGCGATCGGTAAGATCACCCAGCGTATCATTGCGGGCATCGATCGACCAGACAATATCGTCGAGGCTGGAAACAATCTTCCGGCTCTGGTTCCCTATCTGACGAATAGACTCCTGCAGCGGATCGTCAACATCCATCGTCTGTAAAAAATCGGACTGCAGGGCTATTTCCGTAAGAGCGGAGCCCACATCGTCATGCAGGTCACTGGCAATTCGTACCCGCATGCGTTCGATGTCCACCATCTTTCGAACACGATAATAATTATATATAAACGCTATAAATCCTCCTACTGCAAGTAATAGCAGTACTACAAACCACCATCGGAGCCAGAATGGAGCCAATACGGTAAAACTAATCTCAGCTTTCTGTGTGCTTAGCTGTCCGTCATTATTTTGGGCCATGACCTCAAAGGTATAATCGCCCGCCATCAATGCCGGGTAGCGCACGCTTCGCTGCGTGGTCCTTTGCCATCCTTCCCCGGAATTCTTAAGACGATACCGGTACTCAACCTGGTGGGGAGCGGTAAAGTTGATACCGATAAAGGTGAACGTCATATTGTGGTTGTCGCTTCCCACTTCCAGATCCGGTTTAACACCGATACTTTCTCCCGACACGGTGATATTCTCGATATGGATCTTCGGGGGTGCTCTGTTTACTTTCTCCTGGGAGGGATCAAACTGCGTTACCCCGCCTACCGAACCGAACCAAAGGGTTCCTCTGCTGTCTTTATACGAGGCGCCGGCATTCATCTCATTGGCCACAAGTCCCTGGTCCTGCGTAATAAGCTTAAACGCCGGGACTTCCCTTGAATTTTGTCCAGCACTGTAGGCCCCATAGTCGAACCGAACAATACCCCTGTTGGTGCCAATCCAAAAGATGCCCCGGTCATCCTGTTCTATAAAGTAGCATACTTCATCGGGGAGCCCGTCGGCCGCCGTAATCGTTTCAAAGGTCCCGTCATTAAATTGGGCCAGCCCTCCAAAGGTGGCAAACCACAAATTTCCGGCTTTATCTTTCAGGATATCCAGGACGCCGTTGTTCGGCAATCCGTCCTGTATGGTATAATTGGTAAAGTTGCCATCCCGTAGCCGGCTGACGCCGCCATAGGTTGCAAACCAGACCGACCCGTCATCCATTTCTTCCACCGCCATTACGGTATTATTCGCGAGGCTGTCTTCCTCCGTGAGATGTTCAAACTGGTTTCCGTCATATTTAAGAATCCCCTCTCCGTAGGTTCCCAGCCACCAGCTGCCGGGTTCCTGTTGCAATTGATGGACGGCACGGATCTTACGAAAGGGCAGTTCTTCTTCATCGAAATTAACAAACTGTTGTCCGTCAAAAATACTTAATCCCCATCTCGTGCCGATAAAAAGACGGTCTGCTCCGTCGGAATCAAGGGTATAAACTTTATTGTCAACCAATCCATCCTCGCTGTCGTAGGTAGTAGCAGAGCCCGAGGAGTCAATACGGGTTATCCCTCCCCCGTAGGTTGAAATCCAGTGGCTGCCCGAGGGGTCTTCCGTGATGGCGGTCACCACGTTATTGGGTAATCCTTCCTCTACCGTATAGTTTTTGTAACCGCCGCCTAAAAACAGGCTTATACCCCCTCCGAACGTACCAAACCATATATTGCCCTCACGATCGTATTGTGTAGCCTGGATGATATTATTGACCAGTCCCTCCTCAATTGCATAGTTCGTGAAGTGCTCATCCTCAAAAAAGCTGCCTCCCTCCTCCGTACCAAGCCAGAGTGCGTCCGCTTCGGTGACAGAAATAGATTGTATGCGGTTGTTAACGAGTCCGTCTTCTTCGCTGTAACAACGGATATCGTCTTCCTCCGCCCGGCACAGACCACCCCGCGTAGCCACCCACAATATGCCGTCGGAGGTCAGGGCCAGGTCGCGAAGCCGATTATCGGCCAGGCCATCTTCGGTAGTGAATGTCCTGAAATTACCTCCCTCCAACTTCGTAAGTCCCCCGCGCGTGGCAAACCAAAGCCTTCCCCGGTCATCCTCCACAATATCGCGAACCCGATCTCCTCCCAGGCCGTTGACCTCCCGGTACTGGGTTAAATTCCCCCTTCGGTCCAGGTGCCAGACCCCCTCCCCGTCGGTAGCAAACCAGTAATCATTCAGCTGATCCTGGTAAATAGCTAACACCGTACTTGACTGCAGGGACCGCAGTTCCCGCGGAGTATGAATGCTGTCGGACCGGAGGACATTTACGCCGCTTTCCGTACCGATCCACAGCTGGTTGTTGTGGTCCTCGTAGAGAGCCGTAACCCTGTTATCGAGCAATCCATTTTCGAGGTAATAACTTTTAAATTGGATCCCGTCAAAGCGATTTAAGCCATAGCTGGTAGCGACCCAAAGGTAGCCTTCACTGTCCTGGATGAGATCGTTTACAACTGATTCACTTAGCCCATGCTCGATGGAGTAGGTCCGAAAAGGCAGCACCTGGGCCTGTGCAAAGCCGCACAGCAACACCATCAAAAGAAATATGACCGAAGATTGTTTCATAGCCGGATTGCTGCCCCTGACAGGGGAACCTCAACGAATGTCACTGTCGGGATCTATATGATTTTATGTGAAATATTCGTTTCTGTCACTTTATTCATTCTATTAAAAGTTTGGCACAATAAAAAAGCCCCGATAATAGGTCGGGGCTCTTTATCAACGGATATTTTGTAAAACCACTAACCCAGATAAGCTCTCAGCGCGGCACTTCGGTTATGGTGACGCAGCTTGCGAAGTGCTTTTTCCTTAATCTGACGCACACGCTCACGGGTCAGGTCAAATCGCTCGCCGATCTCTTCGAGTGTCAGTGAATGCTCGCGGCCAATTCCGAAATAAAGCCGGATAACTTCCGCTTCACGATCGGTCAGCTTGGAAAGTGCCCGCTCGATCTCCACCTTGAGCGATTCTCCCATCAGGTCATTATCGGGATCCGGCGTCTCCTCATTTTCCAGCACATCCAGCAGGCGATTATCTTCTCCCTGGGCAAAAGGAGCGTCCACGGAAAGATGGCGCCCGGAAATCTTGAGCGTATCCGCCACTTCCGAAACCGTCATATCTAGGCTTTCGGCCAGTTCGGCGGCCGAAGGCACCCGTTCATATTCCTGTTCCAGCTTTGAAAGCTCTTTACCTATCTTATTCAGCGCTCCGACCCTGTTCAGCGGCAACCGCACGATACGGCTCTGCTCGGCCAGGGCTTGCAGGATAGATTGACGAATCCACCATACGGCATAGGAAATAAACTTGAACCCCCGGGTTTCGTCAAAGCGCTTGGCGGCCTTGATAAGCCCCAGATTCCCTTCATTAATAAGATCCCCGAGCGACAATCCCTGATTCTGGTATTGTTTGGCTACAGAAACCACAAACCGGAGATTGGCTTTTGTTAAGTCTTCAAGTGCTTTTTGACTGCCTTTTTGGATCTCTTTGGCAAGTCGCACTTCATCTTCCGGGGTAATGAGTTTTTCCTTGCCAATCTCCTGTAGATAACGGTCGAGTGATTCTGATTCTCGAGTAGAAATTCCTGAACTTCTTGCCACGGGATATTATGGGTTTATTGATAATTTTAGTGCATTTTTCACAAAAAAATTGATCGGTTCGAACAGCGATCAAATCCGTTTAGGGTAAGGTAACGCCTAAGATAACAGAATGTTGTCTTTTCAATCTCTATAATATAACGGTTCCATTAGATAATTACGAACAAAGATCCGGGCAGCTATCATTCCCTTTTTAACATACTTTTCCCGGGGAAATTTGTTTCCAGCCCATAGAAATCAGTTATCGTGCAGGCGATATCACTGAAGGTCTGCCGCGTGCCCAGGTTCAGCTGTTCGGCAGAAGATGCGGGAAACAGCAGTAACGGCACGAACTCACGGCTGTGGTCGGTGCTGGTCGAAGTAGGATCATTCCCGTGGTCCCCGGTGATCATCAACAGATCATCTTCCCGGACCTTATCCATAATGGCCGGTATAGCCCGGTCAAACTCCTGCAGGCTTCGCGCAAAGCCTTCGGCGTCCAGGCGGTGCCCGTATTTTTGGTCGGTGTCAATAAGGTTGACAAAGACAAAACTGTCCGAGACAGCCGACATCAGGCTGAGCAGCTGCGCTATTCCCTCGGCATTACGCTTCGTGCGTCGAAACTGGGTAAAATGCTGTTCCGTAAACAGATCAACCACTTTCCCGATGGAATACGTCTTAATACCGGATTCCAGAAGGCGGTTCAGCAGGTTGTGCTCGGGCGGTTCTATGGAAAAATCGTGTCGCCGGTCAGAAATGCGTTCAAAACTCCCGGGACCCCCTTCGAAGGGACGTGCGATCACCCGTCCCACCCCGTGCCGGCCGGTCAGAACATTATTCCGGGCATACTCGCACCACTCGTAGAGGCGCTCTACGGAGGTGACATCGACATGGGCGGCCACCTGGAATACACTGTCTGCCGAGGTGTACACAATGGGGTAGCCGGTTTCAAGATGTTGCCGCCCGTAATCCGCAATAACCTCGGTTCCCGAATACGGCTTGTTGACCAGCACCCGTTCAATCCCCGCACCCCCGCAAAATTGCTGGATAACGGGATCCGGAAATCCACCGGGATAGGTCGGAAAAGGACGATTGAGCTGGATGCCGGCCATTTCCCAGTGACCGGTGGTCGAATCTTTTCCGGCGGAGCGCTCGCGCATCTTTCCATAACCGCAAAGCGGCTCTGCCGTAACGGGCACGGAAGATAGTGGGATGATATTTCCCAGCCCCATCCGCTGCATATTCGGCAGATTGCAGGCCGTCTCACCGCAGATATGGGCAAGGGTATTTTCCTGTTCATCGCCATATTCCTGTGCATCTTCCTGTGCACCGACTCCCAGCCCATCAATAACAATTACATAGCAATTTCCCATTATTATTGAACCTCATTGTTTCCGGACTTCATGGCTCCCGAAAGTGCTGATTTAGCTTTGGTCAGCACCTGGTAAGAATCCTGTGATTCGCCTACCAGCTTTACCGGACCGACAGTGATATCCGTCTCGATATGCATGCCGTTGTCGAGCTCAAACGAATTCAAAAAATTTTTTCGGAGGGCTGCGATCCATTTGTCAACGGCCTCGGAATCTTTATTCTGAATAAAGAAGGAGTATATATAATCCGAATGAAAGCCTAAAATACCGGTGTATCCATATTGAGAAGGATTAAACGTCCTTACCAAATCGCGCTGCATCTGGTCGAGCTGGTCGATGCGCATTTTCGTGCGCAATTTCGGCAAATTCGACAGGGTAATAAGTCCGAACCAGGAATGAAACTTCGATTTCTCTTCCCGAATGTTCAGGAGCTCAGCATCGACGGTCTTCTTCCAGAAATCGGGCAAAAAAGCTCCGAATTTATTCGCAAAAACCGGCTCATCAATGTCAATACCGGGATCGTTCCCCATGATCTGGAGTCCCGCTACACGCACCAGGTTCTTCAGTTTGTGCTTCGTCGATTCCTTGAACGTAAGGGGATTTTTATCGTGTGCAAGCACGACCCCCTGCCGGCGATCGTTCATCAGCAGCGGTATGGCCATGGTTGCGCCTTCGGTATGCTGTTCCCGGGGCGATAATCGCTTGGGACTATTATTAAAATGAATAGCAAATTCGGTATTACCGTTTTCGGCGGCCTCGCTGGCAAGCGAGCGTTTTTCCATGGTCATGCCGACCGGCAAAGGATGCCGGGCCTCGTCAGAGTTCATCACATTACACCAGCTTCCCATTCCCTGCGCGACAAATGACACGCCGCCATCCGGCAGAAACTCTTGCAGAATATTAAGCAGGCGTTTAACCAGTTCTGCACGATGACAGCGTACGTTCAGCCTGTCAAGGCATTTCTCGTAATCGATCCATTCATTTTGCTGTTCATAGAGGTCACTGATCTCCAGATATGTATTCAGGACATTGCGGAGCGCATCGATATAGGAATAAATAACATCGCTTTGTCCGTCGGCAGAAATTTGATCCCGCGCCTCCAGTACGGTGATGGCGACGGTTTCGCCGTTATTCACAAAGGGCAGCATGGTTACATACCGCACCGGTACGTTGTCGTAATAATGTTTCAACAGAGAGGGGTCCATCTCCCGTCCTATTTCCCGGGACGCGGGCTCCGAGATATCCTTAAATTCATTTAAAAAATGGTTCTCAAAGGTCAGACGATCTTTAAACATAACATTATCGAGCTCGGTAGACTTGGTCTCGAGGACAAACTGTTCACGTGAGCGGTTGATCCAGTACATATACACGGTTTGCATGCCGGAAGCACTCCGCAAAAGGAAAATGAGATCTTTCAGCACATGCTTGAACTCTCTCAATGCCTTTTCCTGGCGTTTTTGTCCCATTATTTCCGCTTTTGATCGATCTTCTTCAGGTGCGGCTGCATAGTTGTTCATAGATCTCTTAGCTAATCTTTTGTGCCAATTCTTCTGCCTGTTCAATCATATGGTCGATAGCTGTCAATCCTTTATCCCAGAAATCCGGCTGGGTTATATCCAGACCCAGTTTGCCGACAATATGTTCCGGCCAGTCAGCCCCGCCCGCCCGGAGCATCTCAATATAGCGGTCTGCAAAGCCGGCTTCCGACTGGGTATACTGCTCGTAAAGAGCGAGTACCAGCAGCTCTCCAAAAGCATAGGCATACACATATCCCGGCGTGTGAAGAAAATGGGGAATATAGCTCCACCAAAGGTTATAGCCCTCCGTCAGCGTAACGGATTCCCCGTAAATATCCTGCTGTGTCCGACGCCACAGCGAAGAAAACTCCTCAGTCGTCAGCTCCCCCTCTTCCCTGCGTTTGGTATGGATGGCGTGCTCAAAACGATTCATAGAAACCTGGCGGAATACGGTGGCAATAGTATCATCAATCTTGCCGATCAACAGGGCCAGCTTTTCTCTGGGATCGTCGAGCTCGCGCATCAGGGCCTGGAAAACCAGCATCTCCCCAAATACGGAAGCCGTTTCTGCGGTCGTGAGCGGGGTATTGGCCTGCAGTACGCCCTGCTCACGCGAGAGGTACTGGTGTACCCCATGTCCCAGTTCATGAGCCAGCGTCTGGACATCACGAATCTTTCCGTCAAAATTCATAAACACATACGGGTGGACGGAGGGGACGGTGCTGGCGGAGTAAGCCCCGCCCCGTTTACCCGGCTTTATCGCGGCATCGATCCAGTCTTTATCAAAAAACTCGCCGGCAATGCGTCCCATCTCCGGGTGGAAGTCGGTATACGAGTCCAGAACGGTGCTGCGGGCATTATCCCACCGGATCTCCTTTTCATTCTGCAACAGCGGTGCGTAGCGGTCGTAATCGTAGAACTCGTCATAATCCAACAGTGACTGCTTGAGTTTATAAAAGCGGTGAACAAGGTGGTAGTTATCCGTTACGGTGTCGACCAGAATATCGACCGTATCGTCTTCGATTTCATTCGCCAGGTTACGTGAGGATATCCAGCTGGAATAGTTGCGCAGCTTATCGTCGGTATGCTTGTCGGCCAGCAGCGTGTTAAAGATAAACGTCAGCGACCGGCTTAATTCGGAGAAGGTCTCTGTTAGCGCGGCATGCGCCCTTTTTCGCAACCCGCGATCCGGCTCGTGCAGCTTGCTCAGCACTTCCTGCTGGGTGAGTTCTTCTCCATCCAGGGTAAAGCGAGCTGCTCCCATCGTTTCGTCAAAAAAGCGATTCCAGGCACTGCGGCCGGTTACCTTTTTGGCCGAGAGTACCTGTTCCGCTTTTTCATCCAGAATGTGGGGTTTATACCGGCGCGATGTTTCCAGGTGATGTTGGTAGTAACGCAGTTCTTCGCTCTCAATCAGGCGGTTCGCTCTTTCATCGTCCATCGCCAGCCATTCCACGTCAAAAAAGACCAGCTGCTGGTGGATTTCCGAGGATAGTTCATTCGCCTGCTGAACTAATTTGCCATATTCGGCGTTTGAAGTATCCGTCGACCAGATAAGCTGGGCATACGATCCTATTTTGCCCAACAGTTCTAAAATTTCTTCATAATCATGCAGGGCCTGCTTCATGTTTTTTTCATCAAACTCCGTTACGTTGTCTTTATATGACGAGGCAAACTCTTTGGCGAGTTTACGCACACGCTTTTTATCGTCTTGCAAGTCGGGATCGTCTATAGATGCATACAGATCGGAAAGGTCCCATGTTATATTCCCGGCACCGGTTTGGTCGCTCACGTTATTAGTCATAAATTGCTTGAAATTAATATTAATGATTCATAGTGATATACGATCGTGCAGGCTCAGCACAAGAGGGCTTTGAAAAACCAGTCCCGAAGCATCGGGAAATATCAAAACCTGAGTGAATTCGAAACCACAGCATATATTATATATAAAAACACATGCGAGGATACTGAATTCGCGAAAATGCAGATATTGGCCAAAAGAACGATTTTCAATGCTCTTTACAATAAAAATTAACTGCCCTGAATAATCGTATTTTAACATTACAATGATTAACTTTAGAGTTATTTCCTGATCACTTAAAGAAACCAAAAAAATCAGTCAAATTTAACAGTGAATTGATCCGTTTTTTTGACTGTTGCTAATTTTTAATCTCACTCAATAAGAATACATTTTGAAGTCGCTGGAAGCTGTATTTGGACCCAATTCTGCACTTGTTGAAGAACTATTTAATCAATATAAAGAGGATCCTACATCAGTCCCCAATCACTGGAGACAATATTTTGATGAGCTTGATGAGGACGATTCCATTGAAGAGCTAAAAGAGGAAGCCCAGAAGGCCGGCAATGGCACCCCTGCCTCTAACAAAAGACGTGAAAAGAATAAAAAAACAGCTGCTCCGGAAAAGAAGAAGGAGGAGGAAGAAAAGGACTTTCCCAAGGGCAAGACGCTCGAAAAAATAAAGGGGGTATCGAGCAAGATTGTCGAAAATATGGACGACAGCGTTCAGATTCCTACTGCAACGTCGGTCCGCGTGCTGCCCATGAAGATGCTCATTGAGGACCGGGCGATTATCAATCGTCATCTCCTCCAGCACGATGAGCCCAAGTCTTCCTTTACCCACTATATTGCCTGGGCTATAGTAAAAGCGCTGAAAGAGTTTCCCAATATGAACAACTCATTTGTGCGCAAGGATGGCGATCCTTATAAAGTGATTCCCGACCAGGTTAACCTGGGACTGGCGGTGGACGTACAAAACAAGGACGGATCGCGCAACCTGCTGGTGCCCAATATCAAGGGGGCTGACAAAATGAACTTCGGGGAGTTTTTCCATGCCTATAACAACCTTATTGACAAGGTTCGAAACGGCAAGTTAGAGCTATCCGATTTTGACGGCACCACCATCACGCTGACCAATCCCGGGATGATCGGGACGGTGCAGTCTGTTCCCCGCCTGATGAATACCCAGGGTACGATTATTGCCACCGGGGCCATTGACTACCCGGCGGAATTCCAGTCGATGTCGCAAAAAGTGCTCAGCAAGCTGGGAGTAAGCAAAGTGATGACGGTGACCTCTACCTACGACCACCGGGTGATCCAGGGAGCGGAATCGGGCTCTTTCCTGAAAAAAATTCATACCCTGCTTAATGGCGAAGAGACGTTTTACGAGGAGATTTTTGACGATCTCGACATTTCCTACGATCCCCTGCCTTTTGGGGAGGACAAGTATGTGGGTCAGCTCGACGGCCAGGGGGCCTCGCTTGAGGATAACAAGCGGGCTATTGCCGTTATGCGTCTTATCAATATGTACCGTACAAGGGGACACGTACTGGCGGACCTCGACCCGCTGAGCGACGAGCCGGACCACAGTCCCGAACTGGATCTGGAATATTACGGCCTGACCCTCTGGGATATGGACCGCGAGTTCTATTGCGGCGGACTCGGGGGGAACGAAAAGGCGCCTCTGCGCGAAATTGTGCGCCTGCTTCGCGATACCTACTGCGGTAAGATCGGCGCCGAGTACATGCACATTTTGGACCTGGATGAGCGGCAGTGGCTGCGCGAGCGGATGGAGTCTACGGCCAATACGCCTGAGTTGAATATCGATGAAAAGAAGGAAATACTGCACAAACTAAACCAGGCCAAAGCGTTCGAGCAATTCCTTCATAAAAAATATATCGGCCATAAGCGGTTCTCGCTTGAAGGCGCTGATACCCTGATTCCCATGATGCATCACATGCTCGAAAAAGCAGGGGAAGAAGAAGTAGAAAAAATATTCATGGGCATGGCTCACCGGGGACGATTAAACATCCTGGTGAATATTCTGAACAAACCCTATCGTAAAGTCTTTGCCGATTTTGAAGGTAATCTCGATCCCGACAGCATACAGGGCTCCGGGGATGTCAAGTATCACCTGGGAGCTGAAGGCAAGTACAGTACGAAAGCCGGCAGGGATATTGATATTGAGTTAATGCCGAACCCCAGTCATCTCGAATCCGTGAATCCCGTAGTGGAAGGAGCTACCAGGGCAACACAGGATCATGATGAGGCGGATGACGCCAACAAAAATATTATGCCGGTTCTCATCCATGGCGATGCCGCCTTCTCGGGCCAGGGTGTGGTGAGCGAAACGCTTAACATGTCCCAACTGGAGGCGTATCAAACCGGGGGCACGGTACATATCATCATCAACAACCAGATCGGATTCACCACGCTTCCGAAAGACGGTCGCTCTACTGAATATGCCTCCGACCTGGCGAAGATGATCCTGGCCCCCATCTTCCATGTCAACGGCGACAACCCCGAACAAGCGGTCCATGCCATGCAGATGGCTTTTGAATACCGCCAGAAATTCAATAAAGATGTCGTTATCGACCTTATCTGCTACCGGAAGTATGGCCATAACGAAGGCGATGAACCCGCCTTCACCCAGCCCGGCATGTACCAGGAGATCGAATCGCATCCGCCGGTCCGCGACCTCTATGCACAACACCTGCTTAACCAGGAAGAACTGACGGAGGAGGAAGCGCAGGAACTTTTTGACGAATTTGACGAGCTGCTTCGGGAGGCCTTTGAGGATGCCAAAAACGCCTCGCCCCTTGAAGTCACCGACGATATGATCGAACGCCACGAAACCAGTCAGGATGAGTGGCCGGAATTCCCGGATACGGCCTATCCCGGAGAGGAACTCAAGGATATTGCCGTTAAATTGAATACCGTTCCCAAAGGATTCGATGCCAACCCCAAACTGCTGAAACAGCTGGCAAAACGGGCAGAAATAGTAGAAAAAAATACGAAAAAGATCGACTGGGGATTTGCCGAAGCCCTCTCTATCGGCTCGCTGCTGAAAAACGGTACTACGGTGCGGCTTACCGGGCAGGATGCCGAGCGGGGGACCTTCTCTCACCGTCACGCCATCCTTCACGGTACGGAGACGGACCAGAAATTTGCCCCGCTAAATAACCTGAATGAGGACCAGGCGCCCTTTTACCCGTATAACAGCCTGCTCAGCGAATTCGCCTCCGTGGGATTTGAATTTGGCTACAGCGCGGCCAAGCTCGACGCGCTGGTCATCTGGGAAGCCCAGTTCGGTGATTTTGTGAACGGCGCTCAAATACCCATCGATCAATATATTTCATCCAGCAAAGCGAAATGGGGACAAAAATCAGCACTTGTGATGACACTCCCGCACGGTTATGAGGGACAGGGCCCCGA
The DNA here is from genome assembly GCF_041642155.1 of Fodinibius sp. Taxonomy (NCBI): domain Bacteria; kingdom Pseudomonadati; phylum Balneolota; class Balneolia; order Balneolales; family Balneolaceae; genus Fodinibius; species Fodinibius sp. Next base: position 13,937 of record NZ_JBEPWZ010000017.1, on the reverse strand, counting down.
GCACTCTTCCGCCCGGCTGGAGCGCTTTCTGCAGCTCTGCGCGCAAGACAATATGCAGATCGTAAACCTGACTACGCCTGCCCAGTATTTCCATATCCTCCGCAAACAGGCCATGCAGGAGGACAAAAGGCCGCTTATTATTATGTCGCCCAAGAGCCTGCTGCGTCATCCACTGGCGACGTCGCGGACCGAAGACCTGGCAGAGGGGGCCTATCAGCCTTTTATTGCGGACCGGGAAGTGGAAGACAAGAGCCGTATTGATCGGCTGATTATCTGCTCGGGCAAGGTGTATTACGATCTGTATAAACAGCGCGAAGACGAGGAGATTGACAACATCGCTATTGCAAGGCTGGAACAATTCTATCCCTTCCCCGACCGGGACGTAAAAGATATCCTGTCGGAGTATGAGCACGTGGATGATATCGTCTGGTGCCAGGAAGAGCCCAAGAATATGGGTGGGTGGACATTTGTCGCGCCCCGCATCATGCGGCAGCTTCAGGAAAACCAGTCCCTCCGTTATGCGGGACGTCAAGCCTCAGCTTCACCGGCGGCGGGACAGGTGAAAATCCACAAAGCGGAGCAGCAGAAACTTCTGGACCAGGCCCTGACGTAATACGCCCCGGCAAAAACCATTACTAAAAAGGATTGCCAATTTTCAAAGTTTGGCAACCCTTTTCGTATGGAAATTGTTGCGAGATTTAACAGGTTAGTTTAGTTAGCGTTAACCTGCCTTTCTCACCCTCACCAAGAAATAGTGTGTATTTTGATTGGTTGTGAGAAATCCGTGTCAGCGCAGTCCGTTGGGAACACCCTTATATATACGGCTGACCGCATCGTGACTGTGCAGGCTTTCTTCATGGACACAGCGGATTACAAAATCTTTAATTCGCTCGTCGGTATTAAGCTCTTCATATAGCAAGCGGGCCGCATCCTCTACAAACTTCTGGTAAGCAGCATTCATCTCAGCAAACGCCTGCTCATCCTCTCGCTTTACCATCACCTGCGTTTCAGTCATCAAAGCCGTGCGGCAATGTTCCACCACCTCTTCTACAAAAAGTTCTTCCTCCAGTTCAATCTTGATGGTCGCAAGACTACGCTGGCTATGTGGAATACCTGCAACGCCCCGGGATTCTCTGGCATGTTCTGCAAGTTCATACGAGCAAGGACAAGCGCTGCTGTATTCATAATCCATGTGCATAAACATTCTGAACTTGCCATTGGGCGTTAATGTACCTTCAAGAGCTACGCGGTAATACTGATACCCCTCAAGGCCGGAACGAAGACTTTCCTGTAAAATAGGATAGTTAAAAGAGAGACGTATATACGCCGACCGTACATCCAGTTCCTCTATATATAAATCCAGGACATCTTTCAATTTATTAAGGTGAAAGATATCATCTTTGAAATCATAGAACCGGCGGATAATCCGGCTCATGTTGATGCCTTTCTTACCGGCTTCAAGTCCAACATACCCATCGACAGAAGTCTCAAGTGTAATCAATTCTCCATCGGGACGGGGATACTTCATAGGAAGCTTAAAATCAGATATCCCGACCTGTTGAATGGGCACATTAGCTCCTTCAATCAAAGAAGCTGGACCATTCTGCAAGTCAGGCAAGCTTTCTTTGTATTCGTCAGAAATTATAAATGTAGGATCGTAGTGTCGTTTCAATGTGGTGGAAATCATTCTTTTGTACTGCTGTTCAATAAATATTATTCAATTTCAGGTAATGGTTTTCCCAAGCGATAAGGACAAAATTCAGCTGAATTTCGTTCGGTTTCCTCCAGTTCAAGGCTGTAAAGGAACCCACTGCCCTGTGCTTCTTTTGCAATCGGTTCCTCGACTTGCTCAAAAAAAGCTTTGACTAAGTTTTCCGTTGAAGGCATAATGCCCTCTAAAAACGGGACGTCCAGGTTCAGGTTCTTATGATCACACTCTTCAACAATGCGTTCTTCAATAATCGAATTCAGCGTTGACAAGTCGATCACGTATCCGGTAGCGCGGTTCACTTTACCTGCAACCGTCACCTTCACAGTATAATTATGCCCGTGCCAGTTCTCATGATTACACTTGCCGAACGTTTGTCGGTTCCATTTATCAGACTTCTCGGGGTTGTGTAAGCGGTGAGCTGCGTTAAAATGTGCCTTACGTGTAACAAAAACCAAATCCATGCTGTTTTATTGTTTGAAATATCGACTCTCCAAAACGAATATGTAAAAGCCAAGGTTCCAAAATATCTACCTAAACTATAACCCTTAAAGTTTTTTTTCAAATTTATTATGGCCTGGAAGGCCCTGATTCCGTTTCCCCGTCCTGCTCCGAACTCTCTGTTCCCTTCCGAATTCCTGCCTGATACCATTTTGGTCCTGAATACATCCTGTTCCGGTTCAACCGGCAAAAAATGACGCCTGATGTTGATAACCTCATAGCATTTGGAATATGATCTAAAAAAATAAGGAGGCACCGCTTTCAACAGAGCCTCCCTGTGATCAGCACACCTCACACGATGTATGTGAAACGATTACGGTAGGCAGAAATTATTGATTCGGCCAGCGGACCCAGCTGCCTTCGCGGGTCCAGTCTTCGGATCCCATCGCCCCGGCGAAATCAACCTGTTCAAAAAAGGAGTCGGAAGGAATATCAGCCCCCGTCAGTGACGGCGATTCCGCCTGAAGGGTAAAAACATAGTTGTCGGCATCCGTGAACAGGGGATTCGCTTCCATGTAGGAATCGGAATAGCGTTTCGCGTCCCCCCTTTCTCCCATCCGAGGGCATTGCCCCAGATATAGAGATTCGTCAGCATCATTTCTCCGCTATCATAGTTATCCCAGGTCTGATCAGCTTCATTTTCATCGCCAGCAGCTCCTTCGAGTACAAAGTTATAACCGGGCATGTTGCTGAGAATAATATTCCGGTAGTCTCCGGTAAAATCCTCGCGCAGACGCATCCCGGATTTGAAATCATCCGTGTTGTTGGGAGCGCCATAGACGGTAATGTTTGAAAGGAGCGGGCTGCTCGGATCGCCTGATCCCTCGAATATTATGCAATCGTTACGAAAAAGTTATTCCCCTGTAACCCTGATGTTAACTGGTACGGGCTGCCGTAAAAGAAAAAAAATAGGCGGTATCAGATAAAGATCAGGACAGACTCCAGTGGATGAATGAATAGTGGGTAAAAACGCACTATTCGATAACTACTCCTAAATTATTATGATTATACTATCAGAGTGCGTAGAGGACGACATATCCACTACCTACATGCGTCATACGGAATACATCCACTAAACCCGAATCCGGACCTTTCCAACTTCTCACTCTTGAAATAGAAAGCCTAATCTGCCCCCTATTCTCCCTGGTCCGAAATATTGCTCTCTGCTTCCCGGGCAGGTTCTTCCTCTGCGACCCCGCCATCCGTACCCCTGTCCCCGTGACCGTTAGAAGTTTTCAATCCCTGCTCGGTGGCAAAAATTCCATCCGGGTATTTTCCCTCGGGATGGTCGCCCAGCAGCTCTTTTAAATCATTGTGGTCGATAACCTCTTTATCCAGTAGCGTGTCGGCCATTTTTTCAAGCTTATCTTTGTGCTTGATGATTAGAGCTTTCGTACGCTTATAGTTGTTTCGGATAATTTCACTTACCGCATCATCAATACGTTCTGCGGTATGTTCGGAGTATTTTTTATTGAAGCCGTAGCTGTTTTCAGGGTTTTGAGAATCCTTAAGCGAGAGGTAGCCAATTTCTTCACTCATTCCGTATTCGGCCACCATGGCAAAAGCCAAATTGGTGATGCGTTCCAGATCGTTCTGGGCCCCGGTTGAGATACGTCCGAAAATGATTTCTTCTGCAACCCGCCCCCCCAGCAATGCACAAATCTTATCATTAAGCTCTTCGGTCGTCATGAGAAAACGGTCCTCAAGCGGCGTTTGCAGGGTATAGCCCAGGGCGGCCAATCCCCGGGGTACGATACTTACCTTCAACACCGGATCAGTGTGTTCCAGGTACCAGCCCACAATGGCGTGTCCCGATTCGTGATAAGCCACAATTTCCCGTTCCCGGGGATTGATAAGCTTATTTTTCTTCTCGAGTCCCGCTATAACCCGTTCAATGGAATCCTGGAAGTCTTCCATTTCCACCTGTTCCTTACCGCGACGCGCAGCCATGAGAGCGGCTTCATTACAGAGGTTTGCCAGTTCAGCACCGGCGAAGCCCGGCGTCTGTGAGGCCAGTAGTTTAAGGTCGATATCCTCGGAAAGCTTCAGCTTCTGGGCATGCACCTTCAATACCTCCATTCGCCCCCTGAGGTCAGGTTTGTCAATTAGAATCTGCCGGTCAAAACGTCCCGGTCGGAGCAGTGCCGTATCCAGGACATCCGGGCGGTTGGTTGCGGCCATGATGATAACCCCTTTATCGGTGTTAAAGCCATCCATCTCGCTCAAGAGCTGATTCAGGGTATTCTCCCGTTCATCGTTCGATCCCATCATCATTCCCTTTCCGCGACTTCGTCCGATAGCATCAATCTCATCAATAAAGATGATGCAGGGCGCCTTTTCTTTGGCCTGTTTAAACAGGTCACGTACCCGGGCGGCTCCCACGCCTACAAACATCTCCACAAAATCAGACCCGCTGAGGCTAAAAAAGGGCACATCAGCTTCGCCGGCCGTAGCTTTGGCCAGCAGCGTTTTACCCGTACCCGGAGGTCCCACCAGAAGGACCCCTTTGGGCAGTGTTCCTCCCAGCTTGGTAAATTTCTTGGGGGTGCGCAGAAACTCGACGACCTCTTCTACTTCCGCCTTTGCCTCTTCAAGTCCAGCCACATCTTTAAAGGAGACTTCGTTTTCTTTCTGCTTGTCGTAAAGCGAAGCTTTATTCTTGCCGATATTCAGTACCTGTTGGCCCGGATTCATCCGGCGGAAAATAAATATCCAGAAAATGATGGCCAGTCCGATGGGTATCAGCCAAATTAAAATTCCGCTGAACCAGTCGTCTTCAATGCGTACGTCATACACAACGCCATGCTCATCTAACATGGGTCGAATCTCATCGCCCTCTAGCATGGTGGTCGTAAAGCTGTTTTGGCTTGCCGAACTGCTGTCAAGCTGCCATCCTTCCTCCTCCGCAGTCTCCGGGGTCACGACGCCTTCTTTGACGGCTTTATTACTGTACTCACCCCTGATATAGGCTCCGTTTTCTATCGTAATCTCCTCGATGTAGCCCTTTTCAACATACGATAAAAAGGTGCTGTATTTTATTTGTTCCCCATTGCTGGTATTCATAAAATAGATTTGAATACCGAACAGGGCCAAGAGTAGGACCACATATATCCAAATAGGAAATTTAGGGGATTTCTCATCTCCCTTTTTGGGGCTTTTCAGGTTTTTATTAGAAAAATTCTTTTTTTCGGACATGTACAGAATGGTAGCAAATTGAATTTATCGTATAAATATACGGCAAATAATTAAAGTGTGCGTAATATACCCCGGATTTACTTGCACTTACTTTTTATTAACGGTTTAAAACACCAAAACGTATGCTCTGTAGTACACAAACACTTGGTCCTGTTTATTTAAGTCCTCTTTTACTCTTCCCTCCCATCAAAAACGGCCACGTCTCCCTCTGCTTTTTGCATGCGAATACCTTCTGAGGAGTCGGTTATTTTTCCGATAACCGTAAAATCACTGAATTCGTCGGCTAATTTTTCCACTTTTTGTTCGGGAAGGGTAAACAACAGTTCAAAATCCTCGCCCCCGTACAGGGCGTATTTGTCAACATCTTCTTTCATTTCGTCAGCCACCGAACGGGTATCCAAACTGATGGGAAGGGCGGCCTGGTAAAAATAAGCTCCCGTCTCCGAGGCCCCGGCCAGATGCTTGAGCTCACTGACCAGTCCCTGGGTCAAATCGATCATGGAAGAGGGCGAGAGGTTCAAATCGGAAAGCCGCTCAATGAAATCCTTCCGGGCCACCGGTACCAGTTGTCGCCGCACCACATATTCATAATCGGATAGATCCGGCTGAAAAGCCTGCTGTTGCTCCTGCTCCCGCCAAAATTTCTTCTCACGCATAAGTATGCGCAAGCCGGCGGCGGCTCCGCCCAGGTCGCCGGTCACGCAGATAGCATCTCCCTGTCGTGCCCCTTTCCGGTAGATTATCCTGTTTTTCGGAACGCTTCCATAACAGCTGATACTGACGCCCAGTGTCTGGTGAGAAGCGGTCAAGTCGCCGCCTGCTATCTGAAACTCGTAATCCTTTCCTGCCGCGCCGATCCCGCGGTATATTTCCTTCAGCATGTCGACGGAGATCTTATTTGGCACAGAAAGATTCACCAGGACCACCTCCGGGGTGCCATTCATCGCATAAATATCGCTGACAGCAGCCGTGGCAATTTTATAGCCCAAGTGATGAAGAGGAACATAGGTCAAATCATAATCAACTCCCTCCATAAAACTTTCCGAGCTCAGCAGCTGATATCCCCCGGTCCCCTTATTTTCCAGGACCGCGCAATCATCTCCGTACCCCTGTACGAGCTCATCCCTGTTGACGGAATTATACTCCATCAGTTCTTCGATAAGTTCGCCGCGGCCTAATGACTCTATCGTCCTAAATGATTCTTTATCCATATTCTGCTGCTGTTATAAATAAAAAAGGCAGGTACACGGGTGTGTACTTGCCTTTCAAAAAAAATGTATGCTATGTTTTTTAGTCCGTCTCCTGCCTTGTGGAGTAGTTTATCCTCAGGGTCCCAGCTTCACGGAGTTCTTCCTGAACATCCGTAACAAGGCCTGTCCCTGTCTCATCATTTACACGGAGAGAGACAATCAATTTTGGCTGTTCCTGGTACTTGTCGTACATAATATTTCGAACGGCTCCAATATCATCAATAAGAGCGTCGTCTATCTGTACGCGCGGCTCCCCCAGTTGATTGCCCTGAAGCTTTTCGGGACCTATGTAAATATAGCTGATCAGCCGTTTCTGCTCAATTTTCTCAATATTTTCCGCCTCAGTGTAATTAATTTGAACCTGAAGCTCAACTTCACGGAGCACGGTCGTCACCATGAAAAAGATAAGCAGCATAAAGATGATATCCGGCATAGCAGACATCGGGATGTCCTGGCTTGTATTAGCCGATTTCTTTTTAAAATGTGCCATAGTTGATCTTATCCTTCATCTGGTTCTGCAATTGAAATTTTCTTGGGATAGATATCCCGTACCGCCTCTTGCTGTTCACTGTCATCCTCGAGCTGGCTGTATGGAACGCCAAATTCGGACTGTGAAGCCTCATCGCGCAGTTCGTTATAGGCGCCCATCACTTCATCGAGCATATTAATATACGTTCGATAAGGCGTTTCCCGGGAAGTCTTAATCGAAACGATCGCTTTATCGGGAGATTCGGAAAGATCGGGATCTTCCCCGCGGTTGGTTACAAAATCTTTTAAGATCTGTTTTACCTGCTCGACCTGCGTTGGTTCATCATCGATCAATATCATCCCCTCGGCATTGACAAGAATATTGAGCAAATTACGCTCCTTAATGGGGGGCGGATCCTGATCTTCTTCAGGGGCCGGAGGCAGCTGAAGGCCGATACCGGTATCGATATCAATTGTTGTGACGAGCAGGAAGAAAATAAGCAGCAGAAAGGCAATATCTGCCATTCCTGCTCCTCCTATTTCGGCCTCGTCTCGATTCCTGTTTTTATTAAACATAGTGTTAGAACCTAAGAATTATACATTAAATGTACCGCGCAAACCGGTAAGAAAGATTGTCAGGATCATGAGTGCCAGCATAAACAACATCGTGGCTACCCCTGCCTGTGTGATATCGCCGAAGATGCCAAAGGCAATTCCAAAAAAGGCAAAGGGCACCAGCATCGTCAGAATCTTCTTATAGTCCTGTTTTCCTTTAATAAGGCTTTGGATACCGGAAATCAGCATTCCTAAGATACCGAGTCCGATTAACCCCAAACCTAATCCTATTGCTATTGTTACAATCATAATATTAAATAAGAATTAGCATTAATTTCAAGGTTATTTTACTCACCGGACTCATCAGGAGCGACTTGTTTTCCTTCCTTGAGCATCACAATAGAGTCGATTAATGTAATGGAGCTCTCCTCCATTTCAGAAATAATGCGGTCGATCTTGGATACGCAGTAGTTGTAACCAACCTGCAAAATAATACCCGCAAGAAGGCCTGCAGCTGTCGTAAGAAGTGCTACCTTAATACCGCCGGCTACCAGCGAGGGTGAAATATCACCGGCCTGTTCGATGGCGTCAAACGCCTGGATCATACCCACAACCGTCCCGAGGAAACCTAACAGCGGGGCGATAGCGATGAATAGAGAGAGCCATACGAGCCCCCGTTCCAAAAAGCTCATTTCTATCGATCCGTATGCTGAAATAGCCTTCTCTGCCGCATCAATGCCTTCGTCCACCCGCATCAGGCCAGCCTGGAAAACAGAGGCAACCGGTCCGCGGGTTTCAGCGCAAAGTTGACGGGCAGCAGGCACGCCTCCCTCATCGAGGGCTTCCTGTACATCAACCACAAATTTGCGGGTATCAATATCTGCCAGGTTTAATGTTATGATCCGTTCAAGGAAAATAGCCAAACCTAAGATGAGAGCGACAAGGACCGGCCACATAAACCCACCCTCGTTACCTTCATTAAATCTTTCGACGATTAAATTAAAAAAACCTTGATCCGCTCCTGCTTGAAGGAAAAAGAGTGTTATTGACGATGTCATACGATTACTCCAGTTAAATTAAATTAGTTATCAGTTTATAAGGGCTTGTAAAGATGGAAAATGATAGATTAATTTATTTAAAATGTCAAAGAAAGGAAGCAAAAAAAATATTTTCACTTCTTTTCACACATTCTGATATCAAATTTCTATCATTTCATCCCAATTTGTTGCCTTTTTGTTAAGTTATTAAATTTTTGAAGGCCTGTGTCCAAAAATCGCTGGAATTTATCTTTACTGGCATAACCCACCAGTTGTTCCAGGATTCTTCCGGTTTCCGGTTCCACAATTACATATGTGGGGAGTGCAACGGTACCTGTAAGCTCAAATTGAAATTGCTGATTTTTTGGACCTTCAGATCCATCGTCTGTATATAAACGCACTTGCTCCATTTTTGCAAATCGTTTTTGAATAGATGGCTGAGGAAATACATTGGCTTCCATGGCCCGGCAATTAGTGCACGTATAGCCTGTAAAGTCAATAAATACGGGAATATTTTCTTTTTTCGCTTTTTCCACGGAAGCCTGGTAATTGCTTGACCAGGATTTCCGGGCGTCGTTATTTGTACTTGTGGTGCCCTGCTGTGCGAGTGTCTGCACTACGCTTACATCTGTAGCTTGTTTGGGAGGCAGCCAGGAATCCCATATTCCAAGTGAAGCTCCCAGCAATCCCGGGATCAGATAGAAACTAAACAACAGTAATGGAAGTGACAGCATTAACCGGCCTGTTCCGATTTTTTTCGGTTTGGTTTCATGAGAAAGAGTAAAAACTCCCAGCACATAGAGACCGGCCAAAATAAAGATAGCGATCCAGGCAGCAATGGCAAAAGGACGGGAAATAAGTCCCCACTGCCAGACCAAATCGGCATTGGAGAAAAACTTGATGGCGGCGGCGAGCTCAATGAAGCCTAATAGAACTTTAACGATATTCATCCATGAGCCGCTTTGCGGCAGCGATTCCAGCCAGCGCGGGAAAAGGGCAAAGATTACAAAGGGACTTGCAAATGCCGCCGAAAAGGCGGCCATCCCGATAATGGGGTAAAACCATTCGCCACCGGTCGTCGCGGCCAGAACACCACCGACAAAGGGTGCTGTGCATGAAAACGATACCGCGCTAATGGTCAGTGCCATGAACAGAATACCGGCTATACCTGAACTTTCATTGCTTTTTTTATTCAGCCAGTTCGTCAGTTGATACGGCAGGCGAAGCTCAAAAGCTCCCAGCAGACTGACCGCAAAAACAACAAGAATGAGAGCAATAAAAAGATTGACCCATGGATTGGCAGCAAACTGATTGGCCCCTGACGCCCCGACCAACAGGGCCAGGAGTGCTCCCAGGATGGTAAACGTAATCACGATAGCCACCCCAAAAGCAAACGCTTGTCCCACCGCCCTCCTGCTGCCCTGACCTTCTTTCTGTTTTGAAAAGAAAGAAACTGTCAGCGGTACCATCGGAAATACACAAGGCGTGAGCAGTGCGGCAAAACCCGCCATGAGTGCAATCCACAGAAATGACAAGATGCCACCACTGCCAAAGCCCAAACTGCTACCGGTGATCGTTCCGGCAGTTGACGTTTCGTCGTCCCCGGAAGAATCCGTCAGGTCTCCCGTGTTATCGGGGGTGTTGGCCGAGGTAGCGGTTTCTCCGTTCGTACTTTCCGATGTTTCTTCAAAATCAGTATAGGGGTCATCCGCAACCCCGCTGATGGTAATCGACTGGGTAATGGACTTGGTTTTGGGGGGTAAACATGAGCTGTCATCACAAACCTGGTACAGGACTTCCAGGTCAATCATGGAAGATCCTTCCGTATCCGGACTGAAAGCCACCGGAATAGTAAAAGTCGCCTCTCCGGTATGCCAGCCCAGCTCTGCGTTAAAATTGGGGTCCATCTCTATGGAAGGTTCGGTCTCCCGGACCTCCCCCGCCACCTTCATCCGGGGATTGGCTGAACTGAACTGGGTGGGATACGGACCCGCGTCCGGGTCGTTCGCTATCGAATACAAATGCCATTGACCCTCGATGGAGGCGTGCACCGTCACCTCGAAAACGGCCCCGGCCTCTGCCTCGGGCGGGGCCTCCGCAACAGTATACGTAACGGGGTCCAGCATCTGCTGGGCCTGAACAAAAAATGGGGATACCATCAATATGATGATCCCCATGACATATTTTAAATACGCATCCATTGTTGCCAGTTTAGGTTAAAACGTCGCAGTCAACGTTTTATTCTTTTACGACCCAAACCTTAATCTGCGGTTGAATCTCACCGATAAGATTTACGGTAGCCGTATATTCACCCAACGTTTTGATGTCCTGGTCCAACGAAATCTTACGCTTGTCTATGGTAATATCGCGTTGTTCCAGGGCCTCCGCGACATCCTGGTTGGTTACGGAGCCGTGGATACGCTCGTCTTCCCCCACCGAAACAGGAATAGTGACGGAAGTGGTTTCAAGACGCTCAGCCATCTCCTGCGCCGCTTCAATGGTAAGCTCAGCCCGACGTTCCGCCTGTTCCTTAATGCGGTCCAGCTGCTTCAGCGCCCCGTCGGTAGCCATCATAGCTTTTCCCTGTGGAATCAGGTAGTTCCGGCCATAGCCGGCTCTAACCTCGACAATATCACCGGAGTCACCGAGCTTTTCCACATCTTCTCGTAAAATTAATTTCATGTATTTATTAGCCATTGGAAATAGTAAATTTTTTATCGAAGGTTATCTGCTACATAGGGCATCATTCCTAAAAAACGGGCCCTCTTAATTGCACGGGAAAGCTGGCGCTGGTACTTTGCGCTTGTTCCCGTTACACGGCGGGGCAGAATTTTTCCCTGGTCGTTCATAAAACGCTGTAACAGTTCAGTGTCTTTGTAATCGATATACTCGATGCCCGCTTTGGTAAACTTGCACGAGCGTGTTTTTATCTGTCCCTTCTTCGGATGTGATGGATTCTTAATCATAACAAAAAATAGTTGTAGTTATCAAAATGGATTTCAATTAATCTTCGTCTTCTTCACTTTCTCCTTCCTCTTCATCAACAAAGACGGTCGGTACGGCATTCTTACGCTGAAGTTCGCGATGCCGCAGCATTTTAGCGTCATACTTAAGTGTAAGATAGCGCATCACGTGATCATCAATGCGAAGAGCGCGTTCCAGTTTTTCTATAAGCTCGCCGGGTGCTGAAAAATAAGCGTTTACGTAATAGCCGCTTGATTTTTTATCCATCTCATATTCGAACTTGCGTATTCCCCACTCATCCACTTCATCGATTTCTCCCCCGTTATCGCGAATATAATCGGTAAATTTCCCCACGATCTCCTCGTACTGATCATCTTCGAGAACGGGATTAATAATATAGGTTAGCTCGTAATAGTTTTTACTCATGTGTGATATGTTTCCTTTGGTTGCTTCGGTTTGAAACAGCCGGCGTAGTGACTTTCACTCGCCAGCAGGCACGCAAAAATAGCGCTTTTTACCGTCAATTACAATCTTCTCCCGGCAATAAAAAGTTCCTTTTCCCACAACCGTTAGCAGGATTTTTGAGGTTCACAGGGGCAATCTTTGAGACTGTCTTAAGCGTAGGTGCTTGAAACAATAAGTATTAGTAACGTGTTCTGCGAAGCCCGGCCGGGGCCTATCCCGGGTTTCTTATACCAAACCTCCGAGGGATTCGATTTTTAAATCGCTCAGATTTTATGTGGGGAAAAGCAAAAAAATAAAGTCTTGCTTGCACAACAACGGGTTCCATACCGCCTTTATCTTCCGAGGAAGGCCACCCAGTCGCCCGTGTAATAAGAGGAAATGAGATCGTGTAACCCTCCGAAGGCCACACCGAAATAAATCGTCATGATAGCTAATACAATGAGCGTTGTTTTATAAACCATGCCGGCCTGCACGAAAGGGACATCCTTATGCGGTTCACGGAAATACATGTAGACCATGGGACGCAAATAATAATAGACGCTTGCCGCACTTGCCAGTACGCCCACAACGGCAAGACCAATCATCCCGGCATTGATCGCAGCGGCAAAAACCAGATACTTACCAAAAAATCCGACCAGCGGGGGGATGCCCGCCAGCGAGAACAGGAAGAGCGAAAGCATCACGCCCATAATGGGTCGCTTGAATCCAAGTCCCGCGTAATTATTGACATCCGTAAAGTCCAAGCCCTGCTGTCGTTCGTAGTAGGCGACAATGCCGAAGGCTCCGATATTCATAATGGAATACGCCAACAGGTAAAAAAGCACCGCGCTGTACCCTTCGGGCGTGCCTGCGGCCAATCCAACCAGCAGATAACCGGCGTGGGCAATACTGGAGTAAGCCAGCATACGCTTTACGTTGTCCTGAACCAGTGCAATGATATTGCCCAGTATCATGGTAATAATAGCAACCACTTCTATAACATTCGACCAGTCGGCCGTTTCAGCGGGTATCATCTTCGACACCACTACAATCAGCGCTACAAATGCCGCAGATTTTGAGGCCGTGGCCATATAAGCGGTAATCGTCGTGGGAGTGCCTTCATAGACATCGGGCGTCCACATATGAAAAGGAACCGCGGATATCTTAAAGAAAAAACCAACAAGCAGAAGGCCGCCCCCCCCGATAAAAAGAAGATCGGAGCTGGCCTCCCGGGCAATTTCCGGGATACTCAGCGAACCCGTCGCCCCGTAAAGCAGGGCCATCCCGTATAACAGAAAACCCGTTGAGAAAGCCCCCAGCAGGAAGTATTTAAGAGCGGCCTCGGCTCCGGTCTTGCGATCCTTGATCAGTCCCGCCAGCACGTAAAGACAAATGGACATGGTCTCCAGTCCTACGAAGATCATGACCAGGTTATTGGCGCTGGCCAAAGCCAGCATGCCGGAAGTGGCGAAAAGGATCATTGCATACACCTCGCCGAAGTCGTGCTCAACCGCTTTTAAGTACTCCCGGGATATCAGGACACAGAAAAGCGCCCCGAACAGCACAACCGTACTGCCAAAAGCAGAAACCCCGCCATAGGTGATCATGCCGGAGAATGCCTCGCCCGCCGGGCCGAACATATCCACAACAGCCAGTATCAAACCGGTCGCGAGGGAGGCAACGGCCAAGCCGTATATGCCGTCGTGATCGTCCTTGTAGGCGTCAATCAAAAGAGCGATAAGACCGGCAACACCTACGATAATGCCGGGCAAAAAAGCGTTAAGATCGTGTAAATAATCCATGCAACTTAGTTGT